>NC_019735.1 GCF_000317495.1 Crinalium epipsammum PCC 9333 | reverse complement strand
TTTTAATTTGTGACCAACATTTAATAGGAGTCAAAATTAATCCTCTAAGATCAGCTTGTTCTTTGAAAAATCCGTTTAATTTAGCTTGAGGGGCTGTTTGTAGTGCTATTGGTGTGATTGGTTGTAAATTGGATTTTGTACAGGTTATAGGTCAATTTCACGGGAGTTTTTACAAGCAACTTATTAAAAAAGCTGATGCTCAATTTAACAAACACTCTTTTTAATTTTTATTGCAAGGTTGGATAAGTGTAGTGTTTTTATGGTAGTAATTTGCTCAATCAGTATTTTTTTGCTTAGGGAGCGATCGCTCCCTTTTAAGTAGACCCCACCAGGATTGGTGTTACTGCATAACCTTTCAGTACGCTTGTCAGACTAAGACTTTCCTAGTCCCTTGCAAAAACAATGGATAAGTGTTATCTGTAAAACCAGATAACCATAAAACTTGCTAACCAGTTTACAATATAACCAGCAAACCAGATTACCAGATGAAGATTTTAACTGTCACTGGATACAAAGGCGGTATATCGAAATCGACAACTGCCATACACATTGCGACATTCTTTAGCGATATTGGGAAAACCATTCTGGTAGACTCTGACCCAAATCGCACTGCCCTAGCATGGTCGAGTCGGGGAAGCCTTCCTTTTACTGTGGCTGATGAGCGACAAGCAATGAAGTTGATTTCGGGTAATGATTTTGTAGTGATTGACACTCCAGCCCGACCAGACTCAAGCGACTTAAAAGAGTTGGCAAAAGGCTGTGACTTACTCATCTTGCCAACAATTCCAGATGTCGTGAGTTTGGAACCGATGTTAAAAACGGCAAGCGATTTAGGTGCAGCAAACTACAGGGCTTTACTGGTAATAGTTCCTCCCTCACCTAGTAAAGAAGGAGCAGCAATACGCTCCGAACTTATAGATAACGGTATTCCCGTTTTCAAGACTATGATTCGCCGCGCTGCTGGATTTCAAAAAGCTGCTTTTGAAGGTGTCCCTATTAGAGACGTTTCTTCCTCAAAGGCAAGGGTTGCATGGTTAGATTATTTGGCACTTGGCAAAGAAATTATGGAGGTTTTAGGAAATGGCTAATTCTAAATATGGGGATTTGATTCGCAAAGCGAGAGAAACAGATAGTCAAGAAGTTCCTGAGCCAGAAAACCAGTTAGCAGTAAAACCAGATAACCAGATTACTAACCAGCCTGTAGAGCAGACAGAGGGTGATGCAGAAAACCAGAACACCATCAAACAAGAGAATCAGCCAACAGTAGAACCAGAAAACCAGATTGAGCGAGAAAGAGAAGTCAACCTCTGCGTAAAAGTGCCTGAATCACTCAGACGACATTGGGCAGCAGAATCTAAACGGCACGGAATAACAATGACGGAAGTAATAATTCAAGCTCTAAAAGAGCGTTTCGGTTCGCCCAATTGAAGTACCCGTCAGTAGTTTTCCTATTGCTTAAAAAGAGCGATCGCAACGCATACTTATAGGAATATCAAGTTTTTTTCTTGACTAAACCGGATTGCAGAATGCAGCAAATTTTCGACTTCGTTAGGCACAAAAGTGTAAAAGCTAAAGTAAAAGAGACGATTAAATCAGAGTTTAATCATTGCTGTGCCTACTGTGGTTCCAAGTCTAAACGCTTAACCCTAGACCATGTAGTAGCTTCTTCGCAAGGAGGTATCAATTCATGGCTAAACTTAGTGCCAGCCTGTGCCAAATGCAACAGTAGCAAAGGTTCTAAAAATCTAACTGACTGGTACACAGTCTCGCTGCCTTATTACTCTAACGAGCGGTTGCAGCGAATTTTAAACAGATATAGTGCCAAGCAGGGAACGTTTCCGCCCAATCGCTCGAAGGGATTTGCTTGATTTGGGTGAGCGATTGGGAGCTATTTAGGAATGAGATTATGTTACTAACGCTCTTTCACCTTAAAGCAGCTATAGATACTTTTATAGCTACTAAAACTTCGGAAATGGTGTCAATTGTTTCGCAAGGTTTTCCAGGCGCAGTTATAGGCGATATTGAACAGAGCGACCAAGCGTGAAAACTCATACTTCTAAACCTGCTATCGCAGATTAAAAAAGGTGCAATTTTTTTCACTTGTAACAGTTTAGGGTGTGCCGTTAGAAAGTGCAGCAAGGAATCAAGATGCAGCAGAACTGTCAAAAAGTGCAGTGCAGTTAGAGATAGTAATACAATAAGGCAGTCCTAGAAAGCAGTGCAACAAGGGAAAAATAATTTCAACAATCACGGTACTTTTTATTAGGCACCACGATAGGGGTGCGTTAGTACCTGCAATCCGCGCGTAACAGACTATAAATAATACTAAGTAGTGAAGAATAATGAGGTTACTCAATCCAAACTCAAACTCTGTTCTACGAAATACTAAATTAGGGTTGATTTGACAGATTTAGAACTATTTTCAAGACATCTTCATTCGTAAAATAGTGATCATGAGATTTACCAGTAAGTTGATTAAATAGTGAAAATGGCAGGTGGATTTTTCTATGATGTATCTTCTCAGAATTAGATTTTTTGGGGACAGGGGTTTTCGTACACAACCAATCTTGCTCTGAATAAAAATCAATCCAAGTTTCTATTTTTTCATTATTCAATAATTTACGAATTTCTTTCTCAATTTGCCTAGATTTATAAGATAGGAAATTTAGACAGCCTCCCATAGATACATATCGAACTCGATGCTCTTGTTGGTAATCTGCAAGTAAATCCGTCGCAATAACAACACCAAAACTATGAGCTAAAACAGTTACTTTATCGTAAAAACCAGTTTCTAGAACAGCATTTAACTTATCTGCGACCTGCTTTCTGATTTTTGCCCTCATGACCTTTCCTTCAGAATTATCTTCTAAGTAACGTGTTGAGAAATCGGCAACATCAGCAATTAGGCTAATTGGTACAAAGCTAAATACACCGCTCACTATCAGCCAGACTGACCAATCAGTCATGTGTTTTCCGAAAGAACTAATTGGCTCTAACCAGTCTTTAGGAACAGGAAATCCTAAAGATGTTGGTTCCTGCCCTAACGCCACAAATGCAAGTGCAATAATTCCATAAAACCAATAAACCCACAATAGTAACGATATTCCCAAACCTATTAGTAAAGGAGGAGCTTTTCTGAGCGCAAGCCAATTATTTGTAAAAAACCAATAGAGCAATATATAAATACCACGAAATATTTTATTTTTGAAGTCACTGCTACTTAACTGCTTATTAAATAATTCATTCCAAGAAGCATCATAAACATCAACCTCTTTATAAATATCTTTGCCTACATACAACTTGAACTTTTTTCCAATATGTCCTGCTATTTTTTCTTCTCCTGCTTCCTCGACTCTGGGAAACTCCAAAACTTCTGTAAAACCAGTGGATAAACAGTCAAGAAAGTAATTTTTATCTCTACCAAGATAGAAGCCATGAACAAAAATAAGAGCTTCTCGTTGAAATGCCATTTACTATGTCACTTCCAGTAATTAAGAACTCTAGCTTGTGATGATAGACTGCCTACTACAGGCTAGTATGCTACTTGTCATCTTTCTAGCGATTATAGCTTGGTAAGTAAGGCACATCGAACGGTAGCCGTGTTGTTTGAGTGCGAGTTTGGTACAGGCGACATTAGGGCATAGTAATGTTGCCACGACTTCCAAATATTTACACACGAAACCCAATGAATCTAGCAGCTTGTTTTTGGACTATATGTGACTGTTGCAACTAATCACGCCTCCAGTTTTGCAACCCCTCTCAGAAAAACTGCCGTACTATTGAGCTATAACCGCACTCAAATCAAATTTACGACCAATTACACCAACAGGTAATCAAACAGTCGTTAAAGGCTTAATTACTCGAAATATTCCCTGATAACAGCTTAGAACTGAGTGCAGGACGAGGGGAATTGTACCTAGTGGCTACTACGTTCAGAATGCAATATGTTCGGGCTACCCTTTTTCTGACACACCTAAATATGAATGGTTGTACCGCCATGCAGAGAAAAACAGGTGTAAATACTTGTACCAAATAAAGGCTAACTGTCATGCTCTCTAATGGCGGCGTGACAGTTGGGTTGATGCCTTGAGTTAGCCATCAGGTATCAAATTGTTACTTGATGGTATCAACCATTAGAAACCTTAATAACATCTTATGTACGCTAATGAATGTTTTCATACATAAGATTTGATGAGTAATATAGCTGTAACTACGGAAAATACTGAACTAACGATGCTTGCAATTACTAATCAAGATATCCTCACAGATTTTGTGGCGGATAAGCGTTCTACTAAAACTAAGCACGAATACGCCAAAGACTTGAAGGACTTTTTCAAAACTATTACTGGTGATGAACCTACGCCACAACGAGTAAGTGAGTTTTTACACTTGGACAGGTTTAAGGCGATAGCCCTGGTGCTTCGTTATAAACAAATATTGGTGGAACGCGGGTTAAAAGAGGCAACTGTTAACCGCAGATTGTCTGCTATCAAGAGTTTGGTTAACTATGCTAATAAGATTGGTCAATGTAGTTATACACTGATTGATATTAAGTCTGAGAAAGTGCGCCCCTATCGAGATACGTCCGGTATTACACCTGACGTTTTTAAGAAGATGTTGGCAGTTCCCAACCGTGACACTTTGATGGGTAAGCGTGATTATGCTCTGCTACGGCTGCTCTGGGATAACGCACTTAGACGCGGGGAAGTATCATCGCTCTCGATTGGCGATCTAGATTTAGATTCCCGTAGGTTGTGGATTCTAGGTAAGGGTAGAGGTAGCCAGAAGGAAGCTATAGCTGTTTCTGTTCAGACTATCAAAGCTTTGCAGGAATGGTTACAGGCACGACGGGAAACTGATATTAATTCTCCTGTATTTATTTCACTGTCAAGTAGGGCAATTGGTCATCGGTTAACTACTACTAGCATTTATAGAATTGTTAGTGCGATCGCTCTTGATGCTGGTATTACCAAACAGTTGTCACCTCACCGGATTAGACATTCATCGGTAACAGCAGCATTAGAAGCGACTAACGGAGACGTAAGGAGGGTGCAGAAGTTATCACGACATAGTAACTTAAATACTTTGATGATTTACGATGACAACCGATTGAGTCATCAAGGAGAGATTACAGATTTACTTGCTGATTTAGTTTAAGAGTCTAAGTCGTATATTGTTGTAGTATTTTCTAGACCATATTGGAGTGCTTCCAATCGCCTCACAAGGCGATCAAACTCTTTATCCCAAGCATCTCCATCTAAATTTTTCGATATAAATCCTGGTAAATACTGAGTTTGAAAAGTAATAATTTGTGCCAGAATTTGTTTCACTTTATTAATAGTTTCTTCTGAAAATATTTTGCTAATATCTCTACCCAGCAGAGCGATAGCTGCTTCATAAAACTCCAACTTATTTTCTTCAAAGATTTCGCTATTAAATTCCCTAAACATTCGGTCTTCTTCGTCACGGTTTGGGATATAATAATTTTCAAGAATAAAAATAATATCTTCTAAATCTTTATTTGCTCGGCGTTCATTCCAAGCTAAGAGTTTTAACGCCATAAAAGCAGTCAGGGGTACAATCCTAATTGTAATATCATCAATTGTTTCAATTGGTGTATTTGAAAAGGCTTCCTCAAAACCTAAAACACTCATAATATTGCCATCATTCCAGGTAATTTCTTGGCGTTCATTGCTAATATTTCCAAAGGGAATAACGTCAACTTCTAATTGTGTTTTCAGGTGGATGAATTTGTGCATGACACGGGTTTTTTTAAAGAGAGCAGTTTCCCCAGTAGTCATTTTATTTACTAACGCATCGTAAAGCTCCCAACTATCCAACTTTACTGCCACATCCCAATCTGTAGTTGCTCGACCCTCAACTCCATATTGATTATCAAAGATAAAACCTCTGGCTCTAGCACCAACCAAGAGTATTGGAACTTGTAATTGCTCGCTGACCGTTTTTAGATCAGTAAGAATTTGTTTTGTATTTGGGTCTAGTTCAAATTGTGGCTCGTTCATGCTACAGCATCGAGTGCAATTTCTTGTTTATCAGAAATATATTGGTGGTAAAGACGGTTAGCTGTTTCTTTTAAACGCTCGTCTGGATGTAAAGCTAATTCAGCATAAATTAATAAGGGATCTACTACAAAATTTGGGTAATTATTATCCGAGGTGTTCTTACTTCCAAATTGTTTAAGAATGCTAATATTTCCTTGCGGGTCTGGTCGGAGACGCAACTTAGCAGTGATGAGCCGATAATTCTGTTCTTTTGGAATATGGATAACGGCGCTGATTGGTTTTAAGTAATTTGTAATGAGGGCAGCACCAAGTTCTCCTCCAATTAAAAATTTGTCAGTTTTAGCTAGGTCTATGATTTCGTTGAATATCTCTGAAAACTGATGATATAGAATTGGGCTAAATGTATCTATTAAAAGTTCTGAACGTAAGTTTTCTACATATCCCATATTCCATCTTTCGATCAGCTTTAGGTAATTTTCAATTCGATATTGATTACCTTTTTGACGCTGTAAATAATTAAGTTTACACAAGCTTTGCAAGCTGCGTTTAGCAGTTTTCAAGTCAACTCCAGCAACTTCTTCTAGTTTTTTAGAGTGAGCTTTTAAGATTGTTGGATCTTGTAGGATAGCGTAGGCAACTTTTAAAGTGCTGGTAGTAATTGAGGAATTAGATAATTTATTACTCTGAACTGCACTGTTTTTTATTAAAATATAAAAGGATGAATTATTCAGGTAAGTATTACCTGTAGTATCAATAAATTCAATATTTTGTTCAATTAATGCTTGAATTACTGCATCAGATAAGGTATCTGTAACCAATAGCGGGCTGGGATCATCGTGTTCTTTTGGCTGGAAAAAAGTTAGATATTCAATTACTATATCTAGCGTTTTTAGAGTTACATTAGATTTGATAAAAACAATATATTTCAGATTTATCTGTTGAGGAGTAACAATAGTTAATAAAGCATCGGCAGGTGGACGAGGTTCTACAACCGTTGTTGTATCAATCTGGATGTGGGGTATTTTTGTGAGTTGAGCTAGACATTTTTGTAGCCAAGGATGTTTGGGCTTTGGGTAAGATTTGAGTTGCATTTTTTTAACAAACGTATTTACCACAAAATATTTTCTGCTCTGCGTTGGCGTAGCTTTTCTGTCGTTATAGCTAGTTGAACATTCGTAATAGAAGCAACTACTTCCAGGTATGACCTTTCTAGGAGAGGAAACGTGACTAGGCTGCTATTTCGTTAATTGATTTGCCAAGTTCGGAGGTAGAGTGCGTTATGAGCGACTCTCATTCGTTGTCAGTTCACACAATTCCTATACATTACAGCATAAAGCTTCTTGCCCTCAAACTCCAGATTGAACAAAATTCTGTAGTAAGTATCTATTTTTTAACTCGCCCATTTTGGGGGGCTTATTAGGCGTTAAAAATAGCTTATTGATAGGTTTCCCAGTGGTTTACTAATGGTGTACCAAGTCAACCGATTGTTGACCTTTTGTTGACCACTACGGCTAAGTATTTATGCTTTGGGTTGAAGAAGTGCTATTGCCCTTATGGTGCAAAACAGTTCCTCGCGCTTCCGAGTAACAATGTTTATGAGTGTATCAAACAGCCTGTACAGTCCTTGCCAACAGGCTTTGCGCCTTGTCAACAGTAAAATATTTCTGTAA
This sequence comes from Crinalium epipsammum PCC 9333, assembly GCF_000317495.1. Lineage (GTDB taxonomy): Bacteria > Cyanobacteriota > Cyanobacteriia > Cyanobacteriales > PCC-9333 > Crinalium > Crinalium epipsammum. Next base: position 36,592 of record NC_019735.1, on the reverse strand, counting down.
AACTTTGCCGAAAAGAATATACGGGAATACAAATAGTCTCAACGGTTTATCAAGCTTTTACCAGCGATTGATAATGGGACAAGTGCAGTACAAGGTGCAGTACAAGGTGTAGCAGTGCAGTTAGAGACAGTAGTGAAATAGTGCAGTAATTAGTTGAAGTGCAACAGTGAATAAAGAATTTCAACAATCACGGTACTTTTTCATAAAGCGCCACGCTAGGGGCGCTAATACAAGATAATAAGTATTCGGTGTGCTAATTTGTCAGTTCGCACAACGCGATCGCACAATAGATGGTGGTGTGATAACAGTGTAACTATTTGACAGTTTTAACTTTTAATCTGATTGCAGACCGCTACATTTATCCTGCCAATTATACCCACCTTTTCTCGGTAATTCTTCTTCAAAATCACAGGCAGCAACGGCTTTGTAACTGAGTAACCAGAAATCTTCTAGCAGTCGAGATATGCTCTCTATGTATGAACCTCGCTCCGTATCCTCGGTTCTCTCTATATCAAGATAAAAACGATAGTAGAGAAAACCATCAGGAAACTTACTGCGCTTGTTGTTGTCAAAGTCATCATTATTTCTCACGTCAATTTCACATTCTGGGGTACTAACGCTCCACCGTTCAATCCGACTTGATGTTAATTTAGCAATGAGTCCTACGAGTTCATTTCTGTTGACATCACAATCAACATAAAGTTTGCAGTACAGGCTGTCGTAATCGTTCATACTTGGTAGTGTGTATCCACTTAAATCTATCAAGTAAAACTCAGCAAGTGCGGCTGTTTTTAAAAAACTGTTATTTAGGATTATGAATTTTCAAAAAGCTACATTAATATATCTGAAGAAGTAGCATAAATAAGGGCGTAAAATCTTTCACTTTACAGTTTTTACAGCTTGAATAAATGGTAAAGAACACAAGCGCGATCGCCACTTTAGCTTCTTTGATCGTTATATTAACTCTCTAACAAAGACAAACCAATTAGCTCTAAGATTTCTACTGTTTTCTTACTATGAGGAACTATGGGTTCGATCAATAGCTGTCGGGTAAGTAATTTCCAGGTGTCGTGTTTGATGTCGAAAAATGTCAAACCTAATAGCCAATCAGAAGAAGGCACGTTATCATTGTTTCGCACTTTAGCTTCCTCATCCATCACCCAATCGCAAAGAAGAAGTAGAGATTCGCAATAGGTTTCCTTAGCATTCTTCTTTTTCTTACTATTCTTCTTTTTCTTATCAGTAGCAAGAAATACCTCTAGCAACAGAATTCCCATGACGTAGAAAGGTCTTTCCGTCTCATAGTGATGAGGCACTTGCTCGACACACCATGCTAGAAACCTAACAGTTGCTGTGGCTGCATCTTGCCCTAGGTGGATAGCACTACTGACAAGCTGAACAATTGTTGAATTCTCGCCGTCAAAAGAGTTTCGGTTTTCTGGTTCTACGACAGCACGCAACAGCAAGGTACAGGCAAACGCCCGTATCAAATGACCAGGAATCCCCTTAGAACCCTTATTGAAACTCTTAGAAACCTTATACTTCTCGATATAAAGATCATCTGGTTCCGACCAGCGAGTTAATTCCAGCACTTCCCTTGGTTCCCAAGGTATAGGAACTGGCAATGCTTCACCTTGATGCACTTTCAGTAATGCACTCAAATGCAACTCGTAGTTGTAACTATAATCCGCCATAGCAATTTCTTCAAGCATAGAGCGATCTACCCGCTCTCGCAGCCAATATAGCAGGGCATCTTCTGATGGATTAAATCGAGTTGTATAGTCCAAATAAATTTCCAATCAGAACAAGAGTTTTGTGCTAATCAAACATTTGATTAGTATTCAGTGTGCGAACTGACAAGTCAGCGCTTCGCTATCGCACTACGCACTATCGTCAACAAGTCCAGTTTTTTTCACGTTAATTCTGGTGTGAGTTCACTTTTCATTTCTGAGAGTTCATTCGCTCGGTCTTTTTAACTTGTGCTTTCGCATTTCATACTATTCTCAATTGCTGTTTAAGGATTTGAGATAAGCGACAACCGCCACAGCATCGGAGTGTGACAGCCTGTAAGTTGGCATGGGTGGGCGTGCTGGCATCCCTTGGGAGTTCAGTCCTGTCTCTAACAGTTTGACAACAGCTTCTTCTTCCTGCGTTGAACCTTCATTGCCAATACCAGCAATTGAAGGTGCCATCTCTGCCCAAGCTGGCATGGGAAAAATAGGTTTGAATCCAATCGGCGCACCCTGTAGCCAGTGGACACGATCAAATTCTCCTTGCTCATTACGTGGAGAATGGCAGTCAGCACACATGGCGACTTGTTCAACCAAGTATTGACCACGAACAATCGGATTATTGTTTTGAGCAGTTACAGAAGTAACAGATGTAGTCGCTACGGTAAATAAGGTAATTACTGTAGCCAGTAGTTTGAGCAACAGCCTAGCTCCTTCTTCATTTCTAATCAGTGCTAAATCTCAAGTATAAAATCATTGCCTAATTCTTTGTAGTGATTTGGAATACAGATGCAACTTTTTTTTAACTAATGCTGTAGAATTATCACTTTTTACTTTAAACTTTTGTAGTTAAGTTCACTTCTAACAGTTGTGTATACAGTAATTACAGCAGCAACAGTGTAACTTTAGTGAGAAAGTAAAGTGATTAGTTGCAGTGTCGTCAACAAGTGCAATCTAACAGTAATAAAGAATTTCAACAATCACGTTACTTTTTTTAAGGCACTACGTTAGTAGTGCTTTAGACAAGAATTAATTAAAATAATATTAGAATCTTTGGCTGTTTAAGGATAGCCTAGCGGCTTTTTGTCGCGAGATTGTTAGTTAATGTTAGAGACAGTTAAAACTACAAATCTGCTATCGCAGAGCCAACGAAAAAGTCTTTTTCCACTTGAAAGATTAAACAGTTGAAGCCACTTTTAACTTTAAACAATTGTACCCACTTCAAACCTTAAACAATTGCATGATTTAATTCCTTAGAAAAAAGTTACATAATGTAATAATTCTGTATGACGACAAGGTAAATAACTACCTCAGATTTTTCCAAGGAATTAAAATTTTGGATTTAATTCCTTGGAAATTTCTACAGGTGGAAAGTACCGCGTCACTCTCGTTTTGACGTTATAATTCCATCTGTGATTCTTGCTGTGACTGGTATTGCGCCATAAGTTGTATCTGTTCTACTTGTTGCGATCGCTCTTTTAGCATTCCGTTCCAACCAGCTTCATCCAGTTCCATTTTTTGACTTTTAGGTAAAGCGATTGCTAGTTCGTTTCGTAATTCAATACCTTCTTCATCACCTTTAAAACTGACTACAACGTTGGATTTAAGCTGCTGTAGAGATTTTATAGGGAGCGAGTCTACACCAAAAGCACTGATATATATAGTATTGTTTTGCTCGAAACTAGGATCTAACGCTACATAAGAAATAGTTTCGATTGGGTCTTGAGTGATGATGGCTTTATCATTAGGTGCGTCACCTAACGAACTTATCCAAAATATTGCAGGTTCTCCGTTTACTTCTTCCTCAACTTCTGGTTCTAGTATTAAATCCACCCATTTATCCTCTTCAGTTGATGGGTTAAGTACCCACACGCCTGTTTCAATATTGTCTAAAGTACGCAAACTGAATACTGCCATGCCATCAACATTTGCATACAGCCGCTCTGTTTCGTGCAGCGCATCGAGGAGGGATGGAGGCAAGCAGTATTGTTCGATTAAGTGCGATCGCAGTGGTTCCCAATTTTCCTCAATTGGATCGACATTTATTACTTCTTCATCATCCTGGTCTAACTCAGTTTGTGCAGTTGGAACAGTTGGAACAGTTAAATCAGTTGGAGTAGTTTCATGTTGAACAGTTAAATCACGATTAGTAGTTTCATGTTGAACACTTAGATCACGATTAGTAGTTTCATGTTGAACACTTAGAACACTTGGAGCAGTTTGGTCACTTAAATCACTTGGAGCAGTTTCATGGGTAAGATTTGAGGCTTGTAATGGTGCGGTAGCATCATTTAATTGCAACTCATTGGGAGCGTTAGCGCCCATGTTTTCTCGTGCAATACTTTCCTCAAACAAAGCTTTCACTTCATCTGGTATCAACTCATTGAAGATGGGATTATTGATATTTTCTTTGTAAATATTATTGATCCGTTGTTCCTCTGCACGTCTATACTCTATTGCTTCGGCTGTACGACGTGCCTGTTCTGCTGCTTGTTTTTCTCTTACTTGTTCTCGTATTTCACGTGCGCGATTTTCAAGGAACTCTTTATCAAAATCATCTGGAACAGCAAAAAGATCAGTGTAATTTAATTTTTCATCATCTTTATTAGCAGTTTTATCACTACTAGCTGTTGCAGTTTCATCATCATTATCACTATTAGCAGCTTTATCACTTTCTAGTTCAAGCTCTAATTCTGGCAGTAATGGTAGTTGCCCTGGTAACTCAACTTCCTGGTTACTTGGAGCGATCGCACCAATAGTCTCGTTGTCATCATCATCACCTTCAGTTGAGTCAGTTGTGCTTGAGTTCTGACTGGTCATAACTGGTGGACGACTAGAAGCGAATGCGATCGCATCGTTATCATGTTCAGGGTCATATTCTACGTTGCGATACTTCTGTAATCCATTGAAAGTATAAGCTCTACCCAATTTACTACCAGTAAAAGCAATCTCATCAAGCTTATAGGAAATGCCCATTGATCCGTTAACAGTTTCCTTAACTTGTACGTCAATGCCCTGGTCTTTGAGGAGGTCGATCAGTTCTGGCATCGTTGGTTGTTGACTGCATAATTCGTCAATAGTATCTTGCAGTTTTACTCGTACACTATCTTCTCCAGTACGCGCGAGTAATCTACGTTCTCCGGTAGTGGGTGAACGTCTGTCTTTATCTTGACTACTAGGTGAAGGTGTTAAATTGTAATCTTCCTCAAGTTTTTTAACAACTGCTTCACTTCTTCGATAGTCCCAATCATCGTCTACACATTTGCCTGTATCTATCCTTACTTTGCAAGCTGCAATGTGAATATGATCGTGTTCTCTATCACTATGACGAATGACCGTATATTGATTACATTCATAGCCCATAGCCTTTAGATAGAAGGCAGCAATGTCAAGCCAATCGACATCTTCTAACTTATCAGTGGGAGGAATGCTTAAAGAAATATGAGAGACGGGTTTTTTAACTCTAGTACTTAAAAGACTGCTTTCTTCTAATTGACTTGCTAACTCTGAAGCTGTTTCTCCTACTATATTGCCACCGAGTAATTCTGCACCAGGCTTAGAGAATAAGTAATCCAGTAAGCCCTTGAAATTGCTACCTCTAGTAATCTTGCTAATCATACGTCAAGACTATTAGATCGGTTAGCAATCAAGGCACGCGCTTCAATTAATTCTGCTTTTACTTGAGTAAGTAGACTGTTAATTTCTTCGGGTTGAGAAGTGTCTTTAATGTACTTATTCAGTTTTAATAAGGTTTTGGCTGTTTTCTCAATGAACTGCAATTTGGTATTAGTATCTACCAGTTCTGCTTTTTTGAGTGTGTATTCTCTAAATAACTCGTTGATTGTTATCCGCTCGTTCAACGCCATAAGTTCGGCTAAGTCATTTTCACTCTTTGTTAGCCGTATTCTTACAATTTTGTTGCGAGCTTCCTTAGCCATGCCTAATAAACAGTCAGTACTTAAGAGATTATTTTACTCGCTTAACAACGAACGCACTCTCTAACTTAAGGTAGTTTCTAGCCTTGTGCTGTAAAAACAATTCAGTTGTAAGTGCTGTGCAACAGGGCAGTTAGAAGTGTAGTGCAATAGGGCAGTTATAAATGCTGTACAACAGTGAATAAAGATACAACAATCACGGTACTTTTTATTAAGCACCGCGCACTTTGGTGCTTGTGTAAAACATTTATTAACAGTAAAATTTACTACTCAAAGCTTGACACAAAGCTGCATTTGCAAGGGATATAGCAGTTTAGTAATGAGCTAAGATTTGGTAGTGTGGTTGTGCGATCGCATAGTCCAGTTTTGTTCTTATTTAATTTATTAATAGCTTGAATCGTCCCTATTATTTATTAATTAAAAAGCTTAATACGAACCTAGTTTACTCAATTTTGAGTATTTTTCAAAAACTTTATTTAACTATAATAGCCTAATTTAAAAACTTGAACTATATACAATATATAGGTTTTATGACTTATAGCACTATTTTAATATTGCTATTGCTATAAATTGTCCGATTATCATTAGTATTAACCTAATTTAGTAAACTAGATTTGGTAGTCACATTTTTTATTTGTACCTTTACCTTATTTGTAATAAATAGAACGTCTATAAATATTTTTTATTGCGTTTGTACAACTTCTACCAGGAAAATACCCTGACTTCGGAGTGCGATCGCTTACCTTGTAGTCTACCTGTCACACGAAAAGTAGTGGTTTTACAGAAGTTGATAACTCGTCTTTTTGTAGTGCAAATGTGTGACACGGAGGGCTATCGGGGGTGAGGAGGGCTAAAAACCTGGAAAATGGTGCAATATTTTATGAATAGAGAATTTATACAGAAAAGTATTCCTTGCTTTTTAGGTTATCGAAACGGGGTCAAAACTGCTTGAGGGTCGGTTGCTGTTGGGGTGTAGCGGATCAGGAAAATTCAGGAAAAAAAAGGAAAAAGTAGGGAAAAAAAGGAAAGTATTTTAGAGAGGAAGGGCAATTTTCTGTAGTATAGAGGGCTGCAAAGTTGGGGTTGTCCTGATATTTTCTGATTAATTCCTGGTATTTCCTGGTTTGTCCTGATTTATTCCTGAATTTTCCTGTTCTTTTTTACAGATTTTACTGGGTAATAAGCATCACTTTGGGGGGATAGAGGCTGAAGCGTTGAGAGCGAAAATTAGTAAAACTGGGGAAGGGTGAGGAAAGTATTAGGTGAAAATAACACTTGCAATTGATCCAGGTGCATCACTTACGAAGGTAATTGCCGAGGTCGAAGGAATAAAAGAGACTTATTTAGTAACAATGTTACCAGAGGTTGCGTCCGTTTCAAGAGAAACTTTAGAAAACTATAGATCTGGTAAAGGACAATTAGGTAGCCCAAGACCAGAAGATGAAGCATGGGTTGAATGGGAAAATCAAATTTACTTAGTAGGTTCTTTCGCTCGTGATTTTTCTGGTGATGTCGGACTAAAAGAATTGAAGTATGAAAGAGCAATTTATAAGACCTCCGCAATAATAGGTGTGATTATAGATAAAGCCAGTTCTACTAAACGTAATGTCAATAATATAACGTTGGAACTGGTGGTATTGTTGCCTTGGAATGAGTACGAAGATCGAAATAGGTTAAAAGATCAGTTAACTAAAATTTTGGCTGATTATACTTTTAGAGGTCAGCCGTTAAAAGTGAAATTGACTAATTTCCTATGCCGACCTGAAGGAAGTGGTTTGGCAATGGTACGAGTTAAGCAGAAAGGATTAGATTGGTTTCGCGATCGCACGTTAGCTGTTTTGATGTTTGGGCATCGTAATGTAACAGCTTTGCAGTTTAGCGGTGGTCGAATGGTAAAGGGGGAAAGTCCAGAAATAGGTTTTATGAAGTTGGAGGATAAGGTATTAGAACGTACCAGTGGTCAAAAACCACTAGAGTTATCTAGGGCAATTTTCCAAGCTGATTATTTGATGATGAATCGTCCAGATAATTTCTCCTCAATTAAGCTGGAAAACACTGCTGCAATTCAAGGTTTAGCTAGAAGTAGAGATCCTGAGTTTCGTTTATCAGAAATTAAAAAGATTACTGAAGCAATTACTAGCTCCCGTGCGGAATATTGGCAAGAGTTAGAGCAATGGTTGGATAGGTGTTTGCCAAGAGATTTAGATGAAGTAATTATTTGTGGTGGTGCAGGAGTTTATTTGAAGCCGGAGTTAAATAAGTATTTTGGTGTGCGTGAAAAATCTCAACTGCCACGATTGCCGCAGCCTGGAGATAGACCAATAGTTCCTATTTGTTGGGGGGCTGATATTACTGAACAGGTTGAAACAGCTTTCGACAAGTTAAAAACTGAGCGTCATCAAAAAGAAGCGTTAGCGTTCCGGTTGATTGATATTTTTGGTTTGTTTAATTACTTTAAAGGCAAGGTAGCAGTGTAATGAATGATAACGATCAGCTTCCTCGTAAGAAATCTATTGATTTTAAATTGAGGCTTCAAGCCTTAGAAGATACACCAGAAGGTGTAGTGTTATCGTATCTGAACTCTAAAGGAGCGCGTGAGTCTAAGGATTTGATTTGGCAAGTTTTGCGAATGTGTTATTTGCCATTTGCATATAGAGAAAAAGGTAATTTATCTAAGGAGGAATTAAGGATAATAGCTTTAGAAGCTTGCAATGCTTTAGAGAACTACGCTAGTTACATTCGTCAGGTATTCTTTTTGGAAAGACCGACTCAGCAAATTGTAATAATGAACGGTCAAAACTATGCACAAGCACAACCCTTATCTGCGCCTGAACCTGAATCATTACCTGAACTTGAATCTAAGCCTAAGAGAGAATCACTAATTAAAGGAGTAGGTACTCAAGAGGATATGGAGGCTATCTTTGGGGATATGTGATGGTTGGTATAAAACTTAAAAGTAGCACTCCACAATCTGCAATTAACAGTTTTTAACAATGATGGTACTTTCAAAATTGCCACCGGATAAAACTGTTTCTACTGATAGGTTTGAACAGTTTTTTTAAAAGTTGAGGGCGATAGCCCTATAGAACTGTAGTCAAAATAGAAAGGTATGGATATTCATACACAAGAATTGTGGTTATTGTCTCCTCCCTACTCTGACTTGGTTTGAAACTGGGGGGTTAGGAGCAACGTTTCTCCGTTCATAGCGAGCCTTTATTAATTTTATCAATGGCGTGGCTCTAGCCACTTTCGAGCATTGGGAATATATTGAGCGTTCTTTGCAGTTACTAGAAAAGTTAGTACAGACTATGCCTTGTTAATTGCATCGTCAATTTCTTCTACGCTGACATCGGTTTGATCTGATTTGGCAATTATCAAGAGCAAAAGAACACAGTCAGGAGAAACTAATTGATAGATTAGCCGATAGCCACCACTTTTTCCTGTGGGAATGTCGCTGTTTTTGGCTCGCACTTTGAATACGGTAAAATCTGTTCCAGAAATTTGGTCGCCGATGAATTGTCCATTTTGAAGCTCGTCAATGATAGGTTGAATATCTTGTTGAATCTGCCGATACCGTTTAGAAAGTGCTTTAAGACGACGCTTAAATGTTTGAGTAAAGCGAACTTCAACCATAATATTAGCTGTCCATATCATCCCATAGTGCTGAAACAGGGTAGGTTTGCCCTGTTCTCCCTTGTCGAATGGATTCTTGCAAATCAGCTAAAATTTGGGCTTTGGGTTCGTTAGAATCTATTGGATCTAGTCCGCTTTCTATTGGTTGCAGAAGCTCTTTTATAGTTTCCCAAATTTCAACAGGGATCAGAACTTCTGTCTTTTCCCCAGCAGCATTAGTGACATATTTAATTTGTTTTTGGATTTGGGAGAGTTTCATAGAGCGAAACCTACTAATGTTCTAGATAAGTGGTCATAATTGCAGCGTAACGAAAAGAGTTCCTTTTACGTCCGTTTTTAGTTTTTTCTAAACACTGCGATCGCAGTGTTTTGTAGATGAAAAGTAACCTCACTCGAAATACTAATAATATCGGTGTAAAAAGGTACAATGTTAGACTCTCTAAGCATCTATTACCTTAAGTTGTGCTTGTTACATTTTTGGGTTTACGCTTAGGTAATGGAGGCTTAACTATTCCTAATGCTGCATCGTACCCTATAGCAAATATTTCATCATCTGCTAACTTTTCTGTGCCTAATATTCCAGCTTTATATCCCTTCCAAAAGCTTTTCGCTGGCTCCTGAACTGATGTTAACGAACTGGTAATGTGATTAACGTATGCAATTACACCAGCCTTGTCCAGCTTGGCAATACTATCTTTAAATGGTTTTCCTAAAACCCAGTTGCAGTAAGCGGTAACAGGGTCTATTTCAACATCTTCTTGGGGAATATAATTGTTTTCTGGTTGTGTTGTGGTTTCTGTCATAAATTTATTATCTTGCCCCTAGTGACAGCTTTGCGCTTATTCATCCCTAATAGTTAAAAATGTGAGTTTTCGTGAGTTTGGCAAGGATACTTAAATTGGTTAAGCATGACCCATCTGCCATTGCTTCAACTGTAGCCGCCGCCAATTGGGTAAGCGTGACCAAAAAGCGCATTTTATCCGTTGGCTCAATCCCTTAAGTTCAGCCATCATGCTTAGATGGAATTCCCGATCGTGCAGCAGTTCCTCATTATCAACGGGGTTGAGGATACTTAAGCAGTCCTCAACCTCTAACTCCTCCTCAATAGTTAATTCTTCTTTTTGTGCCAGTTGGGGGGTAATAGTCTCCTCATTGGCTGTGCAAGTTTTACTATGTTTGTTATACATATCAGGGAAAACTTGCACAGGCTGTAATTTTTGCTCTATCTGGGTTTGAGGTTGATTTACGGGTGTTTTGGGGGCTGTTTCATTTTCTGCGACTGTAGCCATTACTGGTGTGTGACAGTTGGGTTGTGTTGGGGTTAATCCCCAGTCCATAACTGGTATTTCTCCTGTGACATATTTCTGCAATCTACGATCAATACATTCAAGAATTACTAGCCTGTCTGGATCGTGAAGGGCAGGTTGATATATAGATACGAGAGTTATTTGCTTTTTATTTTTTCGCTTTCTATCATGCTTGAGTTTGACTCCAATCAACCGACATACCCGACGTAGATAAGCTGTTGGCGTAGATTGCCCAACACTCATACCAAGTGCCGATGCTACTTTTTTATCCTTACCACGCTTTACCAGTTCTAGTAACTCTGGGCTTTCATCACTCCAAACATTTTTAGATTCAATCAACTCCAAAATGCCCAATTGTTGCAATGCCCACACCTTTGAGAAATCACTACGGAAATCTCCTAAAAATACTTTCTCCTGTTTGATAAACCAATGCCATCGTTCTCGCTGTTGTAATAAAGCTGCCTCTGGATGTGTTAACAACCAATAAAGCTGACATTTATTGATAAAATTGCGATCCTCATACCGTACTTTGTAGATAAATTCTGGGAACCAACGCTCAGTTGCTTCAATTCCTGGTAGACGCTTTAAAAGTTGCGCTTTCATCACTTTGCAGCGATCTTCCCAAGTAGCGGAATAGTTACGGCTGATAGTTTCCGCTTGTTCTGCATCAATATTATCAGAGTAGAAAATATCGGCACTGGTTTGTTGCTTAACTTCCTCTGATGCTTCCTTATACCTAAAAGCTGCATCATCATTGTGGTTGCCCGTAAACTCAATAACATTATGTCCGGCTTTTTGTAACGATTCTAGTAGACAGGCGCGTAGGTTGAACCGTTCATAGTTATCTGTGGCTTTTAATGAGGTAAAAACTTTATGGTGGATAGATTTGTTAGCCTCAACAATATCTTGGAGTAATTTGGCGAGCGCATCACTATTATCTAAACCCTCAATTACTCTTAATCCATCCTCAATTAAGAATTGTTGCAAAGCTTTTTCTACCTGACTTGGGAATGGCGATCGCATACCCTCGTTGTCATCTAATCCGAATTCAGCACACCAGATCCAACGTTGGGTAGCAATATCTCTAATTCTACCTAAGAACTGAAGCATCGAATCAACATCAATCACACCAAAAAAGAAGCAGTATTGATCTTTAAAATGACCAAGGATGCTAATATCAACGCCACTTTCAGCAGTTGGTGAAAGTATTACATAATCCGGTCGGTTTTTCTCAATCCAAGCATTAGGATTTTTGAGGAAATCTTTGCTCTTAGCGTCACTAATAGTTTTACCATCAATTCTGATACCTTCCATACCAGCATCAATCAGAATTTCCTCAATAGCTTCACAAAATACCTGAGAGTCTGCACAAATGCAAATTGGCTCAACTGAGCGTCTAATTCTTGATACTAATGGCGATTTATCATTGGGTCTAAGTTGATCTAATTTTGATGTACCTAAGTAGAAATTAATATTCAGTGGCTCTCGTTTATACTCATTATCAATCTTGGTAACTTTATCGTCACCTCGCAACTGTTGAATGTAGTTAACCGCCCAGTCTGCCAGCATTCCATCAAGGATAAATACCCGCTTGGCACGTCGCACAGCCTCAGTAAATTTGTCTAATATCTGTGTACGTCTATCCTTAATCGTGCTACCGTACAACAGATGTTTAATGATCGACATTACCTCGTCTAAAATCAGGTTTTTGTCGTCAAAGTCTTCTGGTTCAAAATGCCCTAAGCTGTCAACACAACAAGCTATTTTACAACGTGGATCTTTGATGAGTAAAAAAGCTTTGTGTATATGAAGGTGGCTGAAATTCCATCGCTCAGACGATTGTAGTAGTAGTGAGTTTCTATATCCCAGTGCTACCCAACCTTCATCCGGCAATAACTCCACAGCACGACGTAACCACTCAGTTTTACCACTTCCTAACCCACTTTTAACAGCAGTAAGATAACCAGCTTCAGGTATAGGAAAGTCAAAATATTTACTATTAATTTTATGAGTCGGGGTAAACCTTTTAGCTTTGTTCCATGCGTGTTTAGCTCTATCATGGTACTGCTCACGCCATTGGCGTTGTTGATCTTGCTGGTATGCTTCCTCCCCTTTTTCTTCATCTTCAAGCTTTTTATTGTAGGCTTCATACTCTACCGGATCTGGTTCCTCAATACTCGCTCTTTCTTTGTGACGTTCGCCATGCGTTTCTGAATTATGAAATGGACAATTACCCTGAAAATTCTTACCTCTGCTGTATAGGGTTAAATGTTCTGATATGGTTTCTACAATATCAGTTTTACTCTTGACTAACTCAATGGTTTCTCGTGCTACACGGTTGGGTTTATCAGTGTCCCAAGCTATGGGTATTTGATGCTTTTCTGCTAACTTTAGGACGGTATCAGTAAATGATTGTTTACCAATTTCCATTAAGAAATGGATAGCATTGCCACTCTCCCCACAGTCGAAACAATAGTAAGTTTGTTTTTCACTACTGACATGAAAATCATTTCTTGGTGCTAAATCATCAAAATCTGTAAATGTAATAATTTTGACTTTAACATCTGCGGGTTTTTCATCAATATCTGGGTGATTTTTATCAACTTGACCCCACCAAGCAACGTTTAAGTCAATACCGCACTCTAGTAGTAAGTGGTAGAGTTTGCGGTATTGGATCATAATGTGAGGATTGACGATCGCACCTGCATCGGGATACAGCAAACATTTAGGGGATACAATTCGGTCTAATACAGTTTTTAATAACTCTGGACTACCAGCAAAATTACCACCAGCAGCACCGACCACAACTATATCTGTACGACCTTGTGACCACAGCTTGAGAGCGACTATAAGCGATTTTACGCCACCTTCGGCAAACTGAACCTCACTAATTACTTTGCATTCTGGATGCTTCCAGACAAATAAAGGCAGTTCACCACTAGGCAAATGTGGGCTGCTACCGCCCTTAGATGCACTGGACAACCAAATATACTTAGCAAACTTTTCACGGTCATCTGTAGCGATTTGATGACCTGTGATGTTACCATCAATATCACAAGCAGCAATAGTAAAGCCATCAACCCCTACTAGGGATTGTTTAAATCCAAGACCTGTGCTGACACCTGCTAAATTGGCAGATATGCCAAAAACTTCCTGTCCTGGAATCCATGTTCTGATCCAACCTTGTTGATAGGCAAAGTCAATCTCGGCTATTGTTAGCCCTCTATGCTCTAATAAATGTTGTCGATGCTTTTGGCTAAGAGTTAATTTTTTGGCGATCGCACGATAGTGTTTGTTGCGCTCACTCGCTGGCAATGATTTTGCTTGCTGTTGTTCACGCTCACGTTGTCTGCGCTGGTTACGTTCTTCTGCTACATCCTGCCAGCTTTTACCCTGTTCATTGGTTCCAGTATCGGGAACATAAACGCCCCAAATCCCTGATTTATCGTTGTGTAGGTATTTCCAACCTGTAATGCCAGCATCACTATCAATGCCAGTGTGACAAAGTACAATCTTATCAACTATCCGGCAATCTCCAGAACTATCGCCACATATAGGACAATTATTACCGCGTCGGGTAGGGGTGAACTTGGTCACGCTGCACCCCCTATTTTTGCATAGAAGGATTCACGCCGACTGTGAAGATCAGTTAACATAGGGATAACTCCCCTCTTTGAATATGAGGTTTAATTACTCACCAGTTCTGGTTGGTACCCGTCTTACTGGTGAGTATTTTAGGTTACATACAAAGCGTATGCTTACTCGCTAACATAACACAGTTTTGCTATTTAATGGTTAGAATTACCGTATAAATAAATGCTGATTGGTTGCAATGTCTAAGAAAGGGCATAAAAATACGAAAGGTCAGCCCGAAATGTGGGACGAGCTAAAAGGGCGCTATACCCTCACAGTTACTCCTACTGGTATCAAAGGTATAGATGCGATCGCGGAAAGACTCGGTGTGTCCCGCTCAGAATTAGTGGAGCGGATCGGGCGGGGTATCATCCCACTTAAACTGGATGATTTGCAAGAATTTGATTTGGTGGAAAGGAAATCAGCATAGACTTAGCAGTGCAAATTGTGGTTTTTGTCTAAGTACCGTTAGTAGTTTCAGAACAGGCAATTTAAATAATCCTTGATTATTTGGCTAATTAATTTACATTGATTAACCTTCTTTTGATTAGCGATTAATTTTAATCAATCATAATCATATTGGGTAAACTATCTATTTTTTATAGTTATATAAATTAAATACTAATAGGGTTGAACAGCCTATCAGCACTAAATTTACGGCACAACATTTTTACTCATTACTATTACAAGCGGTAGCTATAACAACTGTTACTGGTTCATGAGTATAAGCTATTAATCAATCCGCTCTTTTTTTATTTTTTAGTTTTAACTTATCCTCTACTAGCTTTAATACCTCCTCATTTTCTTTGACACTATCCTCTATAAAAGCTGAGATTTCCTCTGTCATCGTGGTTCCCCGCAATAAGCAAAGGCGCTTGAAACTATCTTTAAGTTCGGCTGGTAAGTAAAGAGTAATAGTCTCTTGCCCTGGACGGCGTTCGGGCATAGTTATCGCAGTCATAGATTTTCTCATTAATTATCCCCTGTACTAAGTTAAGTACAGTACCGTTTGTTAATTTGTACAGTACAATAATGATAGCACTAACAAAAGAGCCAGCGCCTCGACTTCCACATCCGGCACTGGCTCCACCCACACATCTATATATATGGAGTTATTTGATCATGACTCAAGAAAGTCAAGAGCGATCGCACAAAGGAGGGAATCATGCAAGATTTTTCTAGCTCCAGCAACGATGGCGCTACCTCTGTACTGTTCCCTCTATTTCTGTGCAGCATCGGCATAAACGTTTTGCAACACGCCTGGAACAGTAACCAGCTTGCAGTATTGCAACAAGCTGATAACTTACAGCAGCAGAAAATCGCCCAACTTCAAACAGATAAAGATGTGTGTGCTGGTAAGCTTGCAGGCTTTATCGAAGGGAGGCGCTGATGAGTAACGAAGTGCTTACTACTGCCCAAGCTGCTGAACTGTTACAGGTTAGCGTCAATTGCATCAGGCAATGGAAATCGCGAAAAGCTGAACAGCTATTAGAGAGCATCCATTGGATAACTGGCGACAATAATCAAACCTTGTGGACACAGACAGGGCTTGAGGCGTTACAGCAGATTAAAGGTGTAACAGCCAGCGTGACAGATGATGTCACAACTGGCGTTACAGAGAGCGTTACAGACCCATTACAGCGTTACAACCCATTAGTGGAGAGCGTTTCAAATGCCATTACACAAGGGTTAATCGGACGCATTGACAAGGTTGTTACGCGCAATATCGGAATTGCGATCGCCAAACCAATGACCTCGACTGAGTGCGTAACCTTGCTAACTGAGTTGGGATTAAAACCTTGTAACCCAGAACTGCTTCTAAGTGGCAATCAACCAAATTTACTAACTGAATCTAAGGAGAACTAAATCATGGGACTACTGAAATTTATCACCCGCAAAAAACTAGACGCGTCAACTGAAGCTGGCGGACAACTAGCAGCTAATGATGGCACTAACCACAACTTAGCTACTAACAGGGTACTAGCTGCTACAGATTCCTCCGTTCCCACACCTACTAATGCTGATTTTAGTAGCGTTCGTAGCGTTCCCGTAGTACAAAAGCCCCGCTACTTTAATAAAGCTGAAGCAGACGCATTACGCATCTTAGCCAAGCAAAAGAAAGTACAAGCAGAGGCTTCAGTTAGTGCTTATAAAGCCCTCAAAAATATTGAGGATTCTGATACTACCGTACACACCACACACCGTCGTTACCAAAGCAAAGTAGCACGTACAGAGTTAGAGAAAAAACAGGCTGATGCTCAGTTAGCTAAGAATCTCCATGCGTTACGCCCAGAGTATGCAACTCTACACAGCGAAGTTAAGAGCGCAGAAGTAAACGCAGCTAACGCCATTAATGCCATCAAACAAAGTTATGGCTGCTAATTGTTAAAACCTTGGGGTAGTGATTAATTTCACTACCCTTTTTAGTGGAGTAAATAAGATGGGCAAAAGCATTCAGTTAGGTGGATATTTTCTGCTAGGAGTAAGCTGTTGCGGTCTATTTTCCTATACAGCTTATGTTGTGCCACGCTTTCAATATTATGCTTTCTGGTTGGTAGTAGTAGTTAGCCTTTTATTTATTATCGCTGGCGTGGTCGATGACTTTCTGGCTGAAGTATTAGGGCTAAGTTATCAACAGTATATTGGTGGTCTTATCACCATGATTGCAGTTGTTTTAATTGGGTCAATTGTACAGTGGGTAAAGTGATGATTAAAATATCCTCACCCCAAGATCAGCTTAGAAGTAACAGAAATTTACTTGCTTTAGTTGGTGGTAGCAGTACTGTAATAGGGCTGTTACTTTGGAGTTCTAGCCCGTTTTTGTTCCCCAATCCCAAAGATAAGTTTAGCGTTTCACTACGTTATATGACCTTATTTATTACTAGCTGTTGCGGTGTAACAGCCGTTGCAACAGGGCATCAGCTACAGCGCATTACACCACTAATTAAAGCTATTGAACAGGCAGAAAAAGCCGACTTCATTAGTCAGCTTGCAACGTCGCAATGGATACAGGAACAACGTTATCAGTCAGAAGCTATTACAGCGTTACAACCCTCGTTACAGCAACCCGTTACACTGCAACAGCCAAATAGTTATAACGAGCGTAACGACGATACAGCCAGGGATAACGAAGTTAGTGACGAACCTGTAACGGATTCTATAACGACTGCAACAGCCAATGCTGTAACACCTGCAACAGATGAGGAAATGGAAGGTTACAGACCTACTTATCTAGCTGTAACGGCACTGCAACAGCAAGGAATTAGCGATAGCGACATCATCAAGGATGTGTTGAAACAGGGCGGAATAAATTATCAGAAAGGTAAACAGATGTTAGATGCACTTTTGCATTTAGGACAGTCTAAAGGTTGGTAATTTCAAAAATCGAATTAATGAGGATAATGTCAAGTGATACCAAATAAAGCTGTTATTGGATTTTTAGGATTCGCTGCAATTGGATGGATAGGATTTATAGTCTTAGGAAGTCAAAAAATTGTGTCACAGTTAGTACCTGAAGTTTGTCCTGCGCCTAAAACAAATACTTCTTATGTATTTGTCCAGCATTGTTGGCTAGCAGACTATAGTTATTTAAATGAATTGAGTCAATTTTCAGGCTGGAACATAGTAAAGAAGTGTAGACGGTTTACTACAAATTATGACCTTTTGGGTAAAATTACCACGTCAACAAGTTCGGTAGTAACTCAAATTGGCCCAATTGAAGATTACCGTCTAGCTGATTCCGCATTAAGTACAATCACGGAGAAGGTTAATCTAAAAAAATGTAACCCTGACACTACTGATAAACCATTTATGATTAATAAACAATATTAACCATAAGTAACTGCACTATTACGACCAGCACGAAATCTCAAAACTCCAGTCTTGACCATAACGCATAACGTTTCTAACCCCTTGCTATAAAATGCCAGGGGTTAATTATTTTAACTTTTTTAAACGCGATAGCGTTTTATACTAAAAACTGCTGTATTATTGAAAACTGTTTATAGTAGTTAAAACTTATTAATTCTTAAAACTGTTTTTATACTAAAAACTGTTTGCAGCAGTAAAAACTGTTTTTAATACTGGAAGTTATTAAAATAGTGTAAGCTGTTTTACTACTGGTTACAGGGAGAAAATAGACCCCCTTTGCCCCATCGTCTCTAATTATTAAAGGGCGATAGCCCTACTGCCTTGAGATTGAGCTACAACCGCTACATTTGCCAATTAATGACCAATCTACACCGATGGGTAGCTGAACAGTTGTTAAAAGCGAATTATACTGATACTCCCTCAAATAGCTTAGAACTGAGTGCATTAGTGAAGCAATTTAGTGAAGCGGATAAGCATATTGATTTACTGTTTTACTGTTATCATCTAACTGCCCTGTTGTACGTATTCTGTTTGTACACCAGAACAAGTCTTCGGCATTACCATAAATTGCTTTGGAATTTTGTGTAAACTGCACCCCAGAAAGTTGGGCATAAATGGCTATATTAAAATCGCTAATGTTATGAGATTGAATTAACCCGTAAAGTCTAACAGATTAATATTTCTTTGGAAAGAGATTGACATTAAAAGAGCTTAGGTATATGTCTATTTTCAGCACAAAAGTTTTACATTTAATTACTGTTCCTGAGA
Source organism: Crinalium epipsammum PCC 9333 (assembly GCF_000317495.1). Taxonomy (GTDB): domain Bacteria; phylum Cyanobacteriota; class Cyanobacteriia; order Cyanobacteriales; family PCC-9333; genus Crinalium; species Crinalium epipsammum. The sequence goes on along the minus strand of NC_019735.1, from coordinate 17,716 downwards.
AGGTTGCTCGGATTAACGAAAGTTTAAGTTTGGCAGTCCGTAGCCAGCTTAAACCAAGAGACCCTCTAGAAATAACGCTTTTTAAATTGGCGGAGTGGGTCGCTTTTCCTGCCACCAGAAAAACTCTAATTAATCCAATACTTCAGGAGCAACTACAACGAACCCTTGTAGCACACGGATACTGTGAACTGTATGCTGTCCTCTTGGGTAATGAAGAAACCGTTTATACGTTGCCCGTAACGCTTGAAGGTCTTGACGAGTTTCGTCGGAAAATGGGGCGTTTTTGCGTGACACCAGCGCCAAGTTTGGGCTTGTTTGGGCTTGAACTTTGTTCAAGCCTTGTTAGTATAAAGTTTGACTAATTATTCTGCCAAACGACAGATTCCTGCGAATAAGTAAGCTAGAAAAAATATTTTGAGTTTCTCAACTTTGCTCTATCCAAGGAACATCTAACCATTCGGTATTTAAATGCTAAAGATCAAGCGTGCAATCGTATTAGTCTGGCAAAGTTCTTCTCGCTGGACTTTAATTCATGTTACTTTAATTACGTTTCAGAGTATATTGCCTCTAGCGTTACTTTATATTATTAAACTCATTGTTGATAACATTGCCATTAGTCTTCGTACTGGCGATAAAATGCAGATATTTAGTCATATTATATTCCTGTTATTCAATGCAGGACTGTTGATGTTGTTGATAAATTTCAATGCTGTAATTTCTGAGCTAGCATCAACAACGCTATCACAACGGGTTACAGATCACCTGCAAGTGACCCTGTATAAAAAAGCAATCCAGATTGATTTAGAGTCTTACGAAAGTCCCCAACATCAGGACATTTTGGAACGCGCTAAGTGGGAAGCCCCTTACCGTCCGACCCAAATGCTAAATAGCTTGACATCTGTAGGGCAAAGTACTGTCTCGCTATTGGCGATCGCTGTTTTGCTCATCTCTCTCCATTGGGCACTCATCAGTGTTTTATTATTTGCCTCCATTCCAACCATGATCGTTCGCTTTCAGCAATCAAAAGTTCTTTACAAGTGGCGTCGCTATCAGACTGAGATGGAACGAAAAGCCAACTATTTGGGACATTTATTGCTAGAATATCACCCTGCTAAGGAAATTAGATTATTTAATTTAGGTGATTTGCTTATTAATCGATTTTATAGCCTCAGGCAGCAACTGTTTAAAGAAAAACTTGCAATTACTACTCGGCAAGCCATCACCCGACTGATTACACAGGGATTTACTGGAATTGCAATATTAATTACCTATGGCTTTATTATTAATCAAACAATTTATGGTAAATTTCAATTAGGAGATTTGGTGCTGTACAGCCAAGCCTTTCAGCGAGCTCAGGGTGCATTAGGAAGCCTAATTTCTGGACTAGGGCAAGTACATGAAAATAACTTATTTCTTGCTGATTTATTTGAGTTTCTAGCTTTAAACCCGACTATAAGTGAGCCTCTACATCCTAAATTAGTGCCTCGTCCCATGCAACAGGGTATTGTATTTCAGGATGTGAGCTTTCAATATCAAAACTCACCACGCCAAGCGATCAAACAGGTTAATCTTACTATTGCGCCGGGAGAAATCATTGCTTTAGTTGGAGAAAACGGGTCTGGTAAAACCACATTAGTGAAACTGCTTTCCCGTCTTTATGACGTGACCCAAGGCAGTATTACTATCGATGGTATTAATTTACAGCACTTTTCGGTGAAGGATTTGCATCGCCAGATCAGTGTGATTTTTCAGGACTATACTCGCTATCAGCTCACGGTGGAAGACAATATCTGGTTTGGTGATATTGACCTGCCTCCAACCCCTGAACGAATTACTCAAGCGGCTCGACAGTCCGGTGCCGATGCCGTAATCCAGAGTTTGCCAAAAGGGTACCAGAACTTGCTGGGGAAATGGTTTAGGGAGGGAGAAGAACTCAGTGGAGGGCAATGGCAGAAAATTGCTCTGGCACGTGCCTTCCTGCGGGATGCTCAGTTGGTGGTGCTTGATGAGCCGACGAGTGCGATGGATGCCAAAGCAGAGGCAGAGGTGTTTCAGCAGTTTCGCGATCTGATGCGCGATCGCTCTGCACTTTTAATTACCCATCGCCTTTCGACTGTCAAAATGGCGGATCGGATTTATGTCATGCATCAAGGGGAGATTGTGGAAAATGGCACCCACGATCAATTGATGGCACTACGAGGCACCTATGCCCATTTGTTTGAAATCCAAGCGAGAAATTATCAATGACGACCCTACCTGTCGAAGTAACGGTTCTGCTTGCCTGTGTACGGTTTTATTTGGGTACGATAACGAAGAGCGAAGTGACTTGTTTACTCACCTCAGATATAAACTGGACAACTCTACTCCAAACTGCGATCGACAATGGTGTCATGCCAATATTGTATCAGAGCCTCAAAGCGATCAATGAGGATTTGGTACCGCGAGCGGTGATGGTGCAATTGCAAACGTGCAACCGCATGAATGGACTGCACAATTTTTCTCAAACCAAGGAATTACTAAAGATTTTGGCGCAGCTTGAGAAAGCTGGAATTGATGCCATTCCTTTTAAAGGACCGACTCTCGCAGCATCTGTTTATGGCAATGTGACGCTACGCCAATTTAATGATCTAGACATCTTGGTGAGGCAAAAAGACTTTTGGCAGGCGAAAGCCGTTTTGGTCGCCCAGGGTTATCAATCTAGTATCTCAGAAGTAAACGAAATTGAGATGTTCAATCGCTCTCTTCAAATCTCTTTGTCACAGAGTACCCCTGAAGTGACGATGTTAAATCAGCGATTTCAACCCTCTTTACTACACAGCAACCCAGAAAGAAGTATTGATTTACACTGGGGAATTCCGCCCAGACGAATTTGGAAGAGTGATCGGTTTAAGCGGTTTTGGGAAAATCTATATCTGATCGATCTGATGGGTCAGCCAATTAAAACCTTCTCTTTGGAAACAACCTTAGTAATTCAATGTATAAATGTTGCTAAAGAACCTGGGAGGCGATCGTTTAAGCAAATCTGCGATATCGGTCAAATCATTCGAGCTTATCCTGATTTGAATTGGCAATCAGCCCTGAAACTGTCTTCTGAGTTACGTAGTCAGCAATTATTCTTAATAGGACTCACTGTTACCCGTAAACTTCTACATATTCCCTTACCCCAGTTTATGCTAGAGATGCTGATGAGGAATCAGCCAAGCGACGAGAGTGTTTTTGAGAACGATCCCTTAGGGGAAAACTTGTGTCTACGTGCTCCTCTGAATGGACTCCAATCCTGGTGGTGGGAATACACATATCAACTCAAAACTCTGGATCGATCATGGGATGGGCTATTTATCACCGAATACTATCTGCAAACGTTTCTCAGAATTGTGCTGTCACCAAGTGAACGCGATCGCGAATTATTGCCGCTCCCCAGTGGATTATTTTTTCTTTACTATATAATTCATCCCATCCGATTGTTAATCAAGTATTTGCCCTTAAGTAAATCATTCGTAATGGGAAATAAACTTTAGAAAAGCAGAAAAATAATCATGGATCAGTTATTAAACCTAGATATCAACTCAGCCCTAACTCAATTCAAGTTGGCTAATGCTTGGCAAATTCAGGGCAAATTTGAGGATGCATTTATCCGCTATCAAGAGACCTTGCGATTACAACCTGACTATCTGCCAGCCTATCAGCAGTTAGGGAATTTGATGCTGAAACAACGCCGGATGGACGAGGCACTGGAGTACTATGAGCAAGCACTTGCACTTGATTTTGAAGCAACTAATCTTTCGTTTTATTATCAATGTTTGGGCTTGCCGAAACAGCATCCTGCTCCGTCAATCAAATGTGAAAATGTTTCTTTTGGAAAGGAAAAATCAAATGCGCTATCAACTGGCAAAATAAATCTTGGTAGCCAAAAAGTTTTTGGATATCATCGCAGTGGCTGGAGCTTTGCGATCCAGTCACTTAGTTCTTTGCACAATCCTCAAGGCATTTTGTTTGATGGCTGTTTAGAGAATCAGTTTCTCTTTCAGCACAATCGTGTGGGTAAGCGATCGCCGCGAATATTAGCCAAAATGCAGGCAGATGGAGTCTTTCAAAGTTTGGCAACTTCCGAAGAAAAGGGAATAATTCCCTATCAGAAACCTTGGATCGGATTTCTGCATAATCCCCATTCCATGCCGACTTGGTTTAATGATCAAAACTCACCCCAAAAACTATTTGAAAAGGCAACTTGGCAAGCTAGCTTACCTCATTGCGTCGGATTGTTTGCACTATCTGAGCATTTTGCTCATTGGCTGAGAGAACAAACAGGCAAACCAGTTTCTGTACTAACCCACCCAACCGAGATTCCTGACAAACAGTTTGATTTTGACCAGTTCCTTGCCAATCATAAAAAAAAGATAGTACAGATTGGTTGGTGGTTGCGAAAGTTACATTCAATTTATCAATTACCTCTAGCTCAGGATAATCCCCTAAACTATCAAAAAGTGAGACTAGGATTTCTATTTGAATCCGGAGAAGCAGTATTTGCTCAACTTATGAAAAGAGAGGCACGAATTTATAAAATTCAAGTTGATGAATCGTATTTAGCTAATACAACCGTTATTCAACATATTCCTGATGATCAATATGATGATCTATTATCAAAAAATATTGCCTTTGTAGATTTGTATGATTCCAGTGCTAACAATGCTATTATCGAGTGCATTGCCCGTGCTACTCCACTACTCGTGAATCCTCTCCCAGCGGTGAAAGAGTATCTTGGAGAAGACTATCCTATGTACTTTCATACACTAGAAGAAGCGGCAGAAAAAGCATTGGATATCTCGCTGATTTTAGAGACGCACCATTATCTAAAATCCTGTGAAACTCGAGAGAAACTATCGGCAGAGTATTTCCTAAACAGCTTTTGCAACAGCGAAGTCTATCAACTGATTTAAAACCTATGTTTTACTTGCAAAAATGGTTTGGAAAACGCACTGCACGAGGATACTTACAACCAAAATGTCAGAAGTTTTCACGTTTATTTCCGAAATCTGTCGTGATTGAACAGGTAGCTACCGGATTTCAGTTTACGGAAGGTCCCGTTTGGATGACTGAAGACCAGTGTTTACTGTTCAGCGACATTCCTGCTAACAAAATCTACAAGCTCAATGCTGCTCGTCAAGCCGCTGTTTTCCGAGAGCCAAGTCATCATTCCAACGGATTGACCCGCGATGGCAAAGGACGATTGATTGCCTGTGAACATGGGAGCCGTTGCATCACCCGCACTGAGCTAGACGGAACCCTAACGGTCTTCAGCGATCGCTTCGGCACCCAAAAACTAAACAGCCCAAACGATGTCATTGTGAAAAGTGATGGGGCGATCTACTTCACCGATCCGCCGTATGGTATTCAACCTGAGCAGCAAGAACTGCCATTCCAGGGCGTTTATCGGCTTTCACCAACTGGTCAAGACCTGACGGTAGTTGCGGATGATTTTGTCAAACCCAATGGTCTTGCGTTGTCGCCCGATGAACAAACGCTTTACATTGCCGATTCATCTGAGCGTTGCCACATTCGCGCCTTTGATGTGCAGGCAGATGGCACGCTTACAAATTGTCGTGTGTTTCACACCATGAAGGCTCCAGGGGCAACAGGCAACCCAGATGGCATGAAGGTTGATCGAGAAGGGCGTCTTTACGCGACTGGACCTGGAGGAGTGTGGGTGTTAGAGCCAAATGGTACTCATTTAGGAACAATCGTGTTACCTGAACAGCCTGCGAACTGCGCTTGGGGTGATGCCGACTGGCAAAGCCTTTACATCACAGCCCGCACTTCGCTATACAAAATTCGCGTTAATACACCAGGAATTGCTGTCCCATGACTTCTAATTTTCCACTTATTAGCGTCATTATTGCGGTCTACAACCGCGAGCAATATTTAGCAGAGGCGATCGAAAGCGTCCTCGCTCAAACCTATCCTGCGATCGAACTGATTGTGGTCGATGATGGATCGAGTGATCGCAGTGCCGAAGTTGCCCAAAGATATCCTATTACCTACCACTTCCAACGCAATGGAGGGATTAGTTCGGCTCGAAATGCCGGGATTTCTCTTGCAACTGGTGAATTTCTTGCCTTTTTAGATTCTGACGATATTTGGGTGGTGGACAAGCTCTCCAAACAGATGGCAGTTTTTGAGTCTGATCCAAACCTAGAGGCTGTATTTGGCTATGCCCAACAATTTTATAGCCCTGAATTGGATGAAACGTTTCGCCAGCGAATTCGGTGTCCAGAGCAACCAATCGCTGCTCATATTTCCAGTGCCATGTTGATCAAGCGAACCGCATTCCTCCGGATTGGAGTGTTTGATACTCAGTTAAAAGCAGGTATTGATATGAGTTGGTATATTTCTGCGATCGAACATCATATCCAACAGGTTACGCTTCCTGATGTTGTTTATTGCAGACGTCTGCATGAAAAGAACAATGGTATTACTGAACGCCATAACGGGAACCAACGCCTATACCTTCTCAAAGGTAAACTGGATCGGCAAAGAGCTAACCAATCTTCTTCGATTCAGGGGTTCTAAAATGCGTCATTTCTTTCAGTTTTGTCCCCATCCCAATCAAAAAATTGTTTTGTTAACGGGTGCAGCCGGGGAGATTGGGACTTCTTTGCGTCAACATCTAGGTGACAACTATCACTTTCGCTGTTTTGATCGCGTCCGAGTTCGTGATGCCAAAGATGCCCAAGTTGCCGATGTCACGAATTTTAAGGCAGTTCTCAAGGCAATGCGCGGCGTAGATGCAGTGATTCATCTTGCTGCAAACCCGAATGTCGAGCAATCTTGGCAAGACGTTTACAGCAGTGGCATTGGGGGCACTTATAATGTGTTTGAAGCAGCTCGCCAAGCTGGGGTCAAGCAGATTATTTATGCCAGCACGAATCATGTTTCAGGCTGGCGGGAAGTGCAACAGGAACCCCAGATTAAGCCTGAACAGCCTGTCCGTCCTGACTCTTTGTATGCCGTCGGTAAAGCGTTTGGAGAAGCCTTGGGGCAGTTTTTTGTTGATCGCTATGACCTGTCAGTTGTGTGTCTTCGTATTGGTGCGTTTAAAACTGATCCAAAACTTTATCAGCCAAATGATCGTTTGTTGGCAACTTGGTGTAGTGCACGGGATTTGGCTCAATTGGTAAAGCGATCGCTAGAGCATGAAAATCTTGGCTTCCAGATATTTTACGCAATTTCTGGCAATACTCGCCGCTATTGGGATATCAGCAATGCTCAAGCATTATTGGGGTACGAACCTCAGGATAATGCCGAAGACTTACTCACAAATGAATCTCGCCAAGAAAATCAAGTCTGACATAATTATCGCCTCAAAACTAAGCTAAAATTTTAGAGATGACATCAGATAATTTTTATAAATTCTCTTCAAAGCCCTATGAAATAAATCTTTTAGGGGAATTTCCAGATATCCTTTGACGAGCGATCGATTCCTTGAGAATTTTGAACATACGATATTTACGCGTTGAGTTCATTTTCCAAGATAGATTAGAGCCATGAAACCGTCTTAAGGTAAGAATTTCAGGAATCGTGACAATAGATATTTGAGCATCTTTGGCTCGGCATAGCCATTCTGTATCTTCGCTTGCACGATAAGTAGGTGAGAAATCCCCAATTTGAGTGAACACAGATTTGCAAACAACCAGCGTACTGGGAATGATCACCGTCGGCTCCCCAAGGTCGCGCTGAGGTTCAAACCATGTCGGAACCTCAGTGCCTGACTCTAAGAAATTCAGAGCTTTTGTGCCAGTAATGCCAACATTAGGATTGTCGAGCATATAGGTAATTTGGATACTGAGTTTATCGGGCTTCCAAATGTCATCCCCATCTAAGAATGCAATAAATTCTCCTTGTGCGGCAGCGATCGCCACATTACGAGCTACAGATACACCTTGATTTTCTTGATAAAAATAGCACACATCTGGATAAGCACGAACAATCTCAACAGTGTGGTCAGTTGAGCCATCATCCACAACGATGACTTCGATGGGACGATAGGTTTGAGCAAATACACTGTCGAGAGTTTCTGGCAAAAACTTAGCGCAGTTATAGGCAGGGATAACAACACTCACTAAAGGAAAATTTTTCATAATTTATGACCTAGAATAAATTTTCAGTAACTCTCAACAGTTAAGCATTGTCTTTGAATTATGGTAGGTCGTCCAGACTCCAGTTTTAGAGCCTGAAAGGTTTCCATTTAACAGAACCCCTGTTATCAATATTTGCCAAAGTTAAGCCGATAAATATAATATTTTGCAATAAAATATTCTCTAAAGTCTTTGTAATCTGTCTCGTATCAGGTTGGGGCAATCAAAATAATTGTATGGCTTGATTTCCTGAAAAAGATGGAAGATCTCTCAAGAAATTCTTAATCTAGCAAACACTCTTATGTACCCAATACATTTCCCAAGGCTTATCCCGATTAAATGGATTTTTAGCGCTTCGATACCCGTTCGATTTTAGTAACTGAGAAATAGGTAGACGGATGGAGCCATCACATTCCAAACTCAATGCCAGAAATTGATAGTCATCAAATGGAAAAACTTCTAAAACATCTAACTCACTACCCTCAATATCAAAAGCAGCATAGTCGATCACCTTGGGCGCATGATATTTTTTGAGAAGTGCCTCTAGAGTTATTGCACTTTTCTCAACTGCTCTACCTTTCTGAACCACTTCTTTGCCCTGATACTTGACTTGTTCGAGGTTAGATTTAATTCCACTCAAATAAGGACTTACAGTATCGTCACTGCCTTCTATAAAGATGACTTTTCCGGGCTTATTAGAAAGGCAAACTGGTTCGCAAATACTATGCGGACGATTAACAATGAGTTGTTCAAAAAAACCATCATTGGGTTCGACACAAATTCCTGTCCACTCAAATTCCTTTTCCAGAACATAACAACTACTGGCTTCTTTACCATTGGCTGCTCCAACTTCTAAGAAGTACCCACCTCGTTTACTGGGAAAGATATACTCAGCAATCCAGCGATCGTTATTAGTCTCATTGTAATATTGCCTTTTCGCTGGGAGTATTGCTGGAGCAAATCGAGTTAGCCCATCAATGATTTTTCGATACAGGTATCCCATTTTGATTGGCTCTTCAAAAAGTTTAAATTTGCGAAAGCAAACGCAAAATTACATCTGGAATTTGAGCCATATCAGTGCCCAATTCCAGCGCATAGCAAGGAACTTGTTTGACCAGACTTGACATTATCTGAAAAGCCGATTGTCCACTGCCTGCCAATTGAAATATTGTGCTGGGTGCGAGTGCTCTTAATGCTGCACCTGCGGTCGTTGGACGCAAATGAGTATTTGGTTTCCCAGTCACTTGAGGAATTAGCACTGCTTTAATCGGAAAGCCTCGCACAATCTTGTCAGGATGATGCTGATGCAGAAACAGCATGGCTTTTTCTAGCTCCATGCGATCAAGATTATTCACCAGGGGAGCTAAGTTTGGAAATCGCTCTAAATCTTCCTGTCCTTTGAGTTTTGCAGTGTTGTACAGACTGTAAACATAAGGACTTGGATCAGTGGAAACTAAACAATAATCATCGCTGGCATAGACGAGTGGACTATCAATGCAAGCCAGTGCGGTGGACGATTTACCCGATCCCCCTTTCCCCGCCAGCAAAACGCCTCCAGAAGGTGTTCCCACCGCTCCTGCATGAACATACTGATGCTGACGATCGCTTGTCCACCAATTCAAAATGGTTTGCAGAGGTGAACCCTTTTCCCAGTAAGGAATATCTTGGGCATCTTCAATCCAGTAACAGGCGAGATTTTGCTGACGATCAAGCACACTCAGAATATTCGGGCCAATATGAAAATTTGTGCGAATGCGATCGCCATCGTAAGCTTTAATTTCTTTACGGGGTCCGAGATAATCTGTCCAGTGCAGCCGAATCAGTTGCAGAAGGCTGTCAATCAACAGCGGTAATCGCCTGCCAGTTGAGGCGTTATCCCAAAGGCAAATCGTCAGGTCAGGGTTTGCCGTTGATTCTGCCTCCAAATGGGATAACGCTGGTGTAATCTGGGGGATAAGACCCAAGCCTGCAAAGCGCAAACAAAGGGTGTAGCGCCCAACCTTATAGAAATAATCGACGGCACCTGTAACCTGCGCTGCTCTTTGAAAGCCCTGATAAACGAGGTGAAAGAAGGCAAGGTGATCTTCTGAAAGCAGCAGCGCTTCGCTATCGCATTCTTCATTAGACTGTGGAGGTAAGGCTAGATTAGTCACTTATTCTAATGCTGATTTTTTTGGTATTAAAAGATTTTTCAATATCTGTTTGCCTGGAAAGGAGCGATGTTTAAGCTGAAACAGTTTGGTCTCTAAATGGTTAAGTGGGCGAATGCCTTGAGCGAGTATTGATCGAGCCAAAGACCGCTTATCCCCAGCCAACACCTGATAGTTCAGCCATTCCGTCTGAGCGATCGGCATTTGGTAGAGCGCAGGCAACACCCAACTTGGAATCGAAAGCTGCAACACCTGCTGCAACAGGATCAGCATATTCCGCACTGGCAAAATCATTTGATATCGCTGTGCTTGGGTGATGAGTCGCATCCAGTCGAGATCGTTACCCGACTTCCGAATCAGCATCAGCGCATCGGCTATTCCATAAATCTGACGCGATCTACCTTTAAAAAATGTCCTGACACACCCATCCAAAAGCTGATCGGTCGGGCTAAGCATCCAGCTTGGTTGGTTGTTACCACTGGGAATCGCATACTTCCAAACTTGCTCATCGATATAGTCTTGAGGAATTGCCCAGAAAAGATGCCCCTGTAAATAAAGCGAGTTTTCCCGATCGTCCTGTAAGTGGATCAATTGGTGTGTTAAAGCACTAGAGGCTTGCCAATTTAGACAACTTAACTGTTGAATTGCCCCCTCTAATTCAGCGGAGCGAACCAGGAGATGAAAGTTAGAAATCGGACGATAAGTTTCGTCTTGGCAAGAGCCGAGGGCAGCATCGCCAAGCACAATCGCTTCGATTCCCGCGTTCTTTAAATGGGATAACAGTATTTTTAGTTGTTTGAGCCGCAGTTGATTGGCATACCAAGTGCGCCGATAGATACCCTTAAGCCTTGCCATCTGAGGATCTTCGACACCATGAGTCAATAAATTTCGGTAAAGTTGCGGCAGTAGTACATGGGACTCAGCGTCTAAGACTTCGATATCGACCGAAGACTGCCATTGCTCCCATGCGCTCAGTGCGGCTTTTCCCTGTAAAAGTGCCGCTTGGAGCAATAGTTCCTGCTTTTTGGTTAATCTATAGCGGCTAACAAGGGGAATGCGATCGTTCATCGTGACTTAGGCTGTTTTCGCGTTGGGCCATCCGGCTTCCACATCGACTTCATGAATCGGATCAAGCAGAAGTAAATCTTCCATGTCAGTGAACTTCTCCAACATGGGTTTCTCAAAGCATGGCTTGTTAGTTATTTCAGCAATTTCTTTAGTGTTGTTATCTGTATTTACAGATTCCATAGTTGAATCAGTGATAATGAGTTCCTCACGCTGCAAGTTTTCTAAAAACTCATCAATAGCGGTAGCAATTTCCTTGGCACTACCGTCATATGCTTGCGTCATTTCCTGAATTAGGCTGTAACAGTCAATCCGACGCTCAATTCTACTCCAAACGTCTGCTCCAGTTTTCAATAGGCTGTAGTAGTAACCTTTTTCTAGATGGACAATAACCACTTCTCCCTCGATCGTTTCACAAACAACTTGAGGAGTATTGACCCGAAATACTTGGTTATTTTCCATACAGATTACCACTCAACGTTTCCTTTTGTACTAAGCATTCTACCTTAAAACTCTTTTCGCCCTCGCAATCGGTATTCCAAAGAAAGGAAAAAACAGGATACGTGTTTGCTAAATTACCAAAAAGCTAATTTGGGGTCACCGTGCCAAAAAAGGAAAATTGTACGTTAAGAAATCGGTATCAAATCTCAAGCCCTGAAATTACGTTAATTTCACCCCAGTAGCAAGATGCAGAGTATAGGCTATACTCTGCACCAAGCCAGAATAATAGTTTCTACAAGCAAGACGGGTAAAGGCTTTCAGCCTTAGCGTACGATTTTCCCGTTTTGGCACGGTCATGCCATTTTATTAAAAGATAACTTGCTAAAATAAATGATTTAGCAATTGCTAAAATGTTTATGTTAACAGTCGCAATCACTTCCCTCAGTGGAGGTCAAGGCAAAACCACAGTCTCACTATTTTTTGGGCGCAAGATTGCTAGTCTGGGCTACTATACTCTCATGGTTGATGCAGACCCACAGCACAACTTAACCACCTACTTGGGAGTGGAACTGCAACCCAATCAACCCACCCTGTTAGAGTGCCTCAAAAAATCTGTAGCACTGGAAGAAGGAATTTACCCAAAGGTTATTTTTAATCCTGGCAAACCAGATACTCGGTTATAAATCAACTGGTTATGATTTTTTTGAGAATCGGCGTTGAGATCTATACTGAAACATTTAATATAAAGACCCATCCGTCCAGAAGCCCCAGGGGGAATAATTATTCCACCTCTACTATATTTACAAGAGTCAATACCTCGTTCGATCAGAAGCTCATCAACAGTAATAAACTCGGATGTAATAAGTTTTGACTTGATGGCGAAAGAACGGCTGCCTATTCCACGTGTTCCGGCTTTGTAGTCCGAGCTAATTTTTTTAAGGCGTAGAGAAGTGGCTTCTCTATCTACTGTTTCATTAAAGAGTAGCTGGATTAAATCTGAACTATATAGATTAATTCTTCCTAGGTAGAGATTAGATTCATTCTCGTTTTTTTGTTGAAGTCTGGCAAGTGATTCTTGAGTTAATGCCCTAATTGGCTGAAAAGACACCATTCCTTAACTATGTAAAAACTAGGGAGATATGCGACATCGAAATAATTCAGCTTGTTGAGGTTGTATTTTAGTTTTAGGTTTGCTTCTTTCCATAATTTTTCTATGGATGATAATGCCTGCGGCGCTTGCTATTCAAGTGAAGGCGCGGTAGCGTCTGCGACCTTGGGAACTTAAAAAGCTACTCTAATTAATTAGATTGTAGGTCATGGTTCCTGAGTATTCAAACAACGATAGCTGACCAGGAGTAATATTGTTAAACTAAGCGATTCCCTCACGAAAACCGCTCGTCTTCAGAACCGTGCTTGAGACTTTCACCTCACACGGCTCCTCAGTAATAAGGTCATTTTCATTGATACCTCTCATCCAATACTCCTAATTTGATAGCACTCGGAAATATTCTTGTTCTTCCGGTGTCATAACTTCCCCTTTTATTCCCTTTTTCCAGATTTTACTGAAATCAAGGTGGGCAAATTTAGAATCACGATAAACCCCAATTTCTGAGGATTTATCACTCTTCTTACCTTTTGGAGTGGATTTTGGCTTGGCACTATTACAGCCAGATTTTGTACCGAGACTACCATCGCTAGCAGTCTTTTCATCGTGGCAATGTCGGTGAAGTAATTGATAATTTTTGTACTCATTCTTTCCACCTTTCGACTTAGGAATGATATGGTCAATTTCCATCACCGATTGTTCTGTGAAATGCAGTTTGCAGTGGGCGCATTTCCCTTTCTGTTTCTTCAACAGGGTTGCCACCGTAGATGGCACTTCAGGGTTTTTGCCCATTCTTGTACTCCAATAAACTAGGTTGCCATCGTAAGGACTGGCTTCGCCTTTAACCTTCACATGACGCACTATTTCGGTTGCGCTATGCTTTAGTAACCGCAGAGGGTTTTCACCTTCCTGCCTGGTTGCGAATACCCAATTATCTCCACCTATGGTTTGCCAATATTTTTCAGTTACCCATTTTCCCGATTTATTCGAGTGGCGGCGTTTTGCCCAGCTTTTTAACTTCTGGTACACTTTTGTCGATAGCTCGGCGTATGTTTCTTTGCTAACAACTGCTCGATAATAGTTAGCCCACCCTCTAATGATTGGGTTTAAATGGGCTATCAGCGCAGCTTGTGGGGCTGCTTTATGCTGGTCTATTATCTCTGCAATTCGGTCATAGTGTATCTTTATCTTTTCTTTGCTGGGTCTGATGAGTGTCTTGAATCCAAGTGGTTTTCCTTTGCAGTGTCCCGTGTTATATTTTCCTACTGGGTACTGCTTGACGTTAAAGCCAAGAAAGTTAAACCCTGCGTCTTTCCCTTCATGTTCTAATAATGTGTGGGCAAGGCGTGTTTTACTTGGTTTCAGTTCTAATCCCATGCCTTTTAACCACTCGGAGATAATCTCAGAACATCTTTTGACAACGGTTATATCTTCGTGCAGTATCACAAAGTCATCGGCGTAGCGGATTAGGCTTAGGGCTTGGTGATTATGTGCCTTACGCCCTGGTAGTGTTTCTGCTACCTGCTTTATCCTTTCTTCCATCCCGTGAAGGGCAATGTTCGCTAATAACGGAGAAATGACCCCGCCTTGTGGCGTACCCTCAGATGTGGGGAACAATTGCTTACCATCCATTACTCCCGATTTAAGCCATGCTCCTATCTGGCGCTTTAGGGTTGGGAATGTGTTTAGCTTTTTGAGAAGTTCCCCGTGATTGATTCTGTCGAAACATTTGGCAATATCGGCATCTAGCACATATTTTGCTTTGTACCTAATTGCGTTAAATATCGCATCGACCGCATCATGGCATGAGCGTCCTGGTCGGAAGCCATAAGAGTTGGGTTCAAATCGTGCTTCCCACTCCGGTTCAAGCGCCAATTTGACTAACGCCTGAAGCGCCCTGTCGTACATCGTGGGAATACCAAGAGGACGCTTTTCGTCTGTTCCTGGTTTGTCTATCCATACCCTACGAGTAGGTTTGGACTTCCCCTTTAGCACAAGTTTTTTTACCAGTGCTAACCTTTGGACGGGCGAAAGTGATTTAACTCCGTCTACTCCGGCTGTTTTCTTAGTTAGAGTCGATGTCCGCATTACTGCGATGCACCTCTCCTTCAGAACCGGACGTGCGACTTTCATCGCATCCGGCTCCTAGCAACCTATGGGTAACTGGGTTATACCCAAAATCCCCTTCATAAACCGTTTTCAGGAATCGACTTCCACCTCATCACCGTCTTGAATCTTCCGAACATTTGGAGGCTTTGTATTCCCCTTTAAGCTGGACAGTTACAGCTTCAGTCCGTTCAACTTGTTCGCATGACGTGCGTTTTCCTTAGATTGTCAGTCTATGTTCCGTCTAGTCCTTTCTTAGCCGTTCTTCCGGGCTTGGGAGATTGCCCATCTGCTTCAATACGTGCTGCTAACAATCCCAGTGTTATCATCTACCTGTATCCAAGTTGATTGCAGTCCGTTTGTCTAAGCATGGTCTAATCCATTTCTAGATTTCTCGGTTGCTGGGGGCAGTTTCCGCCCCCATCCTACCCGCCTCTTTCCGGTAAGGGGTTAATCATTTCCCTCCACTCTGGTTGTCAACCCTGAGAAGTTAGAGACGTTTTTACTCGTTCCGTTCCTTAGATTGATTGATACTTTAGGTGTCACCACTTCGCCTACTACCAACCCAAGGTTATGCAGCTATTCCAGGGATGTGCTGCGGGTTTATAGGTAGTCAAGTCGAGATTTAACCAGATTCTCGCTTAGATATAAGACGCTTTTTCAGGTGCTTCACATTAAGTTCACCATAGTATCCCCCCATTAGCGCCAGTGTGCCTATCTGATTTGGCTCTGATTGCGCCCTGCTTCCAGCTTCGCTCTAGTGATTAACCTCGGCGTGGACAGATAGGGAGTCACTTCTAACCTTGAAGGGTAGGACTTTCACCTACATCCAAGGAACAGTTATAAGATTTTCAAGGTTCTGCCTTGACGTACTTACTGCGGGTTATGTATTAGCCGCAAACGAGCCGCACCCCTGGTTATCTTGTGTCACACGACGCACCGACAGCATCTTCCCAGACGTTGACCTCATCAGAGTCTTTTGGAGTCTGCGAACTGCCTTCAAATCACCACGACTAGAGGCTCTGAATATTCTCTTTTGAAGCTTATAAACACGGATTTCTAGCTTGCGCCAGTCCACCTTGTTCCATTCCACCACTTGATTGCTCAGTGTTTTAGACATTTTACTTACTACTTGAGACTATTCAATCCTTATCACCGTGTATCTGTCAGCCTATCCAAGCCATTACAGCAAGGCGTTTGCTTCTGATACAATCCCACCACCTCGCAGCATCCGGTTAGCTACCTACTCTCGGTCTTCGACCTCCGAGAGAGCATACGAGGGGTTATTTCGTTCCGAGTGACCATACTATGAATCTTGAAGAAGTCCTACTATCCACCGGGGTTATTTGGAGATGCTGTAGGTCGAAAGTCGAGTCGCCTACCTCTTATCCTTTGCCTTTTGGCTCCAGCTAATCAGTCCTTTTTGCTGGGTGCGAATCACGATGGTTCAGTCGTAGGTTCAGGCGTAATGCCTTACTCATGGACTCTTTGCTTGCCCCACACTACCTTGGACTAGGAGTGTAGAAGGGCTTTCACCCCCGCTTTACGGATTGATGGCATCGCTACCGTAGGGGACGCAGTTTTTTACACCACGTTCTGTGTGCTTTCACCTGGCATCTACAGGGGAGGGATTTTCACCCTCATGGTTCACTCAGTTGTCAAGGTTCGTTTCAGGATTTCTCCCTACTTACCCTTGCGGCTAATCCTCCAAACCATTACAGGTATTGGTTTCTAGCCAACGAATCGCACAGACTTTTTTCGCGTGTGGTAACCTAGATGACAAGCACTACACAGGGGAATTAAATTCTCAGTACGGTTATCTTCTGGGGTGTAATTAGCATGATGTACTGTTAAAGTCTTTGCCATGCGTTCTGATTTGCTAAAACCAGAAGTGTCTTCACCAGGACGAATACATTGCATATTGCATTTACGACAACACCACTGGGCTTGTTCTTTTATAGATAAAGCTATTTCATACCAATTGTCAGGATAACGTTGAGGGTTAGAAGGCATTTAGTTAGATTAGTGCCAGTTTCTATGGGATTAAAAGCTAATCTACCATTACGGTTTATTAGTTTTGGTTGCTGTGGGAGATAATACTTTATTAATGGCTTTATCTAAAATATCAACATCAACATCAGGACAAACAAACATTTGAGTCTTCTTCACCAGTTCTCGTTTAGGCAGCTTTCCATGCCGTTCCTTATAATCATCCTTGACATACATTTCAACGTGCAAAACTTGATCAGCACTTACAGTTAATCCTAAATGTTTAGCTCTTGCTTTGATTGTCCAAAATAATGGTTCTTGAGGTAACTTAGTTTTATGACTGTTAGGACTTTTTTTAGTTTTAGTTGTGGTTAAATCAAAACTTTGAACATTAGTTAGATAGTTATCTATATATGCAGGTAAATGTTGTTCTAGATACAATGCAACGCAATTTTGTATTTGCTCATCTATATTACGTTTACCTATAATCCCATCAAAATTATCTAGCGATCCTTCAAGGTACAAGGAAATACATTGCGTAAGCGTGGCTGTGGCTGTTGTACCTTGTTCTTGACATCGGTGGAGAAATTTACCCCATAGCTCAGAATCACAATTAAAGGTAGCCAGCTTTTTATTCTGCCCTGTATTCGTCATATATAAGTGATATAGGTCAATATAGATGAAAGCTGTTGTGATTTTACTATATATGTTATATATACAGACCTATA
>NC_019734.1 GCF_000317495.1 Crinalium epipsammum PCC 9333 | reverse complement strand
TACTGCACTACACTAATGGCTCAATATCTGCAAAAACAGTATGCTATCGCACACTTTGAGTAACCAAAGCCCATCGTACCTGCACATCGAAAGTGGAAAATACTGTGCAAGTGCATGGATGACGATCGCAACTACAACCAAATCACACCATTACTTATGTCCTTGGATAGTAAAAAAAGTGCTATTACACAAGGCATTTTAAGGTAGCAGTGCAGTCAAAACATTAATGGCATACGGCATTTGCAGAATCCAAAAGATTAAAAGTTGGGGCGATCTTGCTGGAAGCGTATACCATACCACTAGGGAACGGGAAACACTAAACGCCGATCCAGCAGTAGATAACATCCGTGTGATTGGTCAGCCAAATGACCCAGACCTAGCCACGATGGTACTAGACAAAATTGGCGACCAGACTATTCGCAAGAATGCAGTTTTAGCAGTAGAAATGTTGCTGAGTGCTAGTCCTGAATACTTTAGACCCGATGAGCCATCAAGTGCTGGAGTTTACGAGCAGGAGCAGTTAGAAGCTTGGACTAAGAAATCGGTTGATTGGCTCAAGGAACAGTATCAAGACAGAGTAGTTAGTGCAGAACTACACTTGGATGAATCTACCCCTCACATCCATGCTTATCTAGTGCCGTTGGATGATCAAGGAAAGTTGAACTGTCGAGCATTGTTTGGTGGCAGTAGGCATACATTATCAAAACTGCAAGACAGTTATGCAGAAGCAGTAAAACCTTTAGGACTAGAACGAGGCATTAAAGGTAGTCAAGCTACTTATACGGAAGTTAAACAGTATTACAGCGATGTTAATCGAAACTCCTTAAACCTAGATCTAGAGGAGCAGTTACCCCAACCATTAAAGAATGAGGGTGCAGCCGAGTACAAGGAACGAGTAATTGAGAATTTACAGCCTAGCCTTGACATAATCAATCATCAGTTAAGCGATTATTCTAAGGCTATAAAACAGAAAGAGGAAATGGAGCGCACAGCAAGAGCTAGTGAAAAAGAGAGGCAGAAGTTAGAGCAACGGGTTGATGAATTAGAGTCAGAGGTGATTAAATTACGATCACAAGTTAAACAATTGGTACTTGATGATGCTATAGAAACAGCTTCTACTCGTCCACCAGTTATAACCAGTCAGAATTTAGAAAACTCAACTGCAACTGGTTCAACTGATGGCGATGACGATGACGATGATAATAACGAGACTATTGGTGCGATCGCTCCAACCCACACTAAGAAATTAGAATTACCTGGGCAACTACCATCACTACCAGAATTAGAACTAGAGCTTGAAAGTGGTAATGATGAAGCTGCTAATAGTGATGAAGCTACTAATGATGATGATGAGAAATTAAATTACGCCGATATTTTTGCTGTTCCAGATGATTTTGATCAAGAATGGATATTACAACAGCACCGTGAACAAGTCTCTCTTGTTCGAGCAAAACGAGCAGCGGAAGAAGCACTTCATCATGCTCAATTAATAGAGTATAAACGTGCAGAAGAGCAACGAATTAGGAATATTTTCATAGAAAATAGCGAAAATCCCATATTCAATGAGTTGCTATCAGATGAAGCGAGAGCTTTGTTTAAGGAAAGTATTGCACAGGAAAACATGGGCGCTACCGCACCTAATGAGTTGCAATCAAATGATGCTACCGCACCCGAAAATGCCTCAAGTTTTAACCATCAAACTAACTCAACTGTTCCAACTGTTCAACATCAAACTGACTCAACTGACCCAACTAATCAAACTGTTCAACATCAAACTGTTCAACATGACCCAACTTATCTAAGTGATCAAACTGTTCCAACTGAGCCTTACCAGGATGATGATGATCAAACTGATGATGAATCAGTAAATGTTGATCCAATCGAAGAGAATTGGCAACCTCTACGATCGTACTTAATTGAAGAATGCTGCTTACCAAGTGATCTCCTCGATGGGCTGCACGAAAAAGGATGGGTCTACGCTAATAATGAAGGTATGGCTGTGTTCACTTTGCGTACAAGAGAAAATATTGAAACAGGTGTTTGCGTATTTGACCCTGAAAGTGAATCAAATATATGGCGGGATTTAAACCTTGATCCAGAAGTTGAGCAGAAAGTAAATGGAGAACCTAGTTTCTTCTGGATACCTCCACAAAATGACTTACCTATTAATGACGCAATCCTTACCAGTGACCCAATCGAAACAATTTCTAGAATTGCGTTAGACCCTAGTTTTGGTCAAAACAGTACTCTATACCTCAGTACTGAAAATGTAGACTTCCTCCCTATAGAAGTTCTACAGAAGCTTGAGGAGAACGTTGTAGTAAGTTTAAAAGGTGATGAAGATGGTAAGGAACTTGCTAATGAAATAATGAAAGCTTTACCAAAAAGTCATAAAATAGAACTGAATGAGGCTGGTTGGAATGGTATCTTACAAGAGCAAGAGCGAAAGCGTCAGGCAGAACAAATGCAACTTATCGCCCAATACCAGTCACAGCAAGAGTCACAGATGGAATTGTAAGTGCAAAACTCCATGACGCGGTACTTCCCACCTGTAGAAATTTCTAAGGAATTAAAAATCTAGTTTTAAGCGGAATTAGCTATATAATCTTTAATAAAGATACAAAACCGCCCTAGCTATGCACATTAGTATCGCGGACGACCTCAAAAAACGATTCTATGTGGCTTGTGCTCTACGGGGACTAAAAATGAGCCAAGTTGTGGCAGAACTTATTGAGCAATGGTTAAAGGCTAACGATCCTCACTCTTTTGACATTGAATTTATTCCTCTAACTAAAAAAGGTAGTTAAGTAGTAATAAGGTAATTCAGTCATGCCTTCAAACCTGCCAGAAAAGTTTCCAACTCACTCTAACTTCTAAATGTAGATTGTCTTGAAAAATATGAGTTTATCAGGTCAACAATATAAAAAGCTACAAAAAGCTTTACTTGATGCTTTTCCTAATAAAGCATCACTAGAGCAAATGTTATTATTTGAATTAGATAGAGATTTAGATGTAATCGCTACAGGAGCTAATTTAGAAGTTGTTGTTTTTCAGTTAATAAAATCAGCAGATTCTCAAGGATGGATTGAAGATTTAGTTGCCTCTGCATATAAATCAAATCCTGGCAACTCAAACTTACAAGCTATTGCCCAAGAGATTGTAATAGAAAAAAAAAAGTTGATAACAACAGAAAATTAGCAAAACCACAACAAGAAGATCGCATTCGGAATGACATACTCAACACTACTAGTAGAAAAATTGATGATTTACTCTGCTCATTGCTGCCTAATGGTAAACAGATTAATTTATTAAAACAATCACAGCCAAATTTAATTTGGCAAACAAGTCAACAAAGTTTTCACTCATTACGTAAATCTAGCCCTTATCCGCCTTACGAAAAGAATATAATAGAAGTTTTTTTTGAACATACAGGCCGTCTACTGATTATTGGTGAACCGGGCTCTGGTAAAACTATAACTTTATTAGAAATAGCTAAGTATCTTGTTAATAAAGCTCAAAATGATTTAAGCGCACCTATTCCCGTGAGATTCAGTCTTTCATTTTGGGAGAACCAGAATATCGAAGAATGGTTAGTGAGCGAATTAGAAAAGCATTATAGCATTACTCCTGAAAATGCATTGCATCTACTCCATAATTCTAAAATTATACCGTTGTTAGATGACCTAGATCAAGTAGATATATCTCGGCAGAGGAAATGTATTACAGCTATTAATTCTTTTTTATCTAGTCAATCCAGACCAGATTACTTAATTGTATGTAGTTGTATAAATGGGTATATAAGCAATCCTTCCCTGAAACTTAATGGAGCAATTTATTTACATCCTTTAACTGAAGTACAAATTCATAACTATTTGGTTGATATAGGGCGTTCTAAATTATGGATACATATTCAAGATAGTCCGAATATTTTAGAATTAATAAAAAATCCATTATTTTTATCTATTATGCTAATGCTTGATGAAGAAAATTCCACTATAGAAATTTGGACACGCTTTTACGATGATAAGTTAGAATGTCTACGATTTTTATTTGATAGATATATTCAACAAAAGTTAGAAGAGGATAAAATAATCAGAAACGAAAAGGCGAAATTATGGCTAAAAAAAATAGCTACAGATTTTACCAATAAAAATAATAATTATTTATTTATAGAAAAGATTCAACCTAATGTTTTGTTAACCCAAAAAAATCATAGAATAATATATCATTCTATGATTACGTTAATAGTTGGAATAATTACTTATCCAATCATATTATTAATATATATACCTTTAACAGATAGTGTAGTTAGATTGATATTATTGCCTATATTAAGTATGATATTTGGTTTTATAATCAGTGTTTTAAATCCAGATATTAAGCCAGTTGAAACTCTAAAAATGCCTTTTAAAGAAATATTAGATGCACTAAGATACGCAAATATAAAAGACAGGTTGTTAGGTGCATTTGTTGCTAATTTTAGATCTTTTTATGAGCGAATTGATGACTTGATACCGATGAGTTCTATTTGGCAAGCTTCTTCAATAAATTCAGTTTTAAAAACTTGTTTTACAGGAATTGTTGGGTTCTTCATGGCTCCCACAGCCGCACTTCGTGAATCACTTGTTGGACTACGAGGTGAGATTATTGATTTGGAAGAAATAAAAGTAGTTAATCAAGGCATTAAAAAATCAGCAGTTAACGGTTTTTTGGTTGCTTTGATATATGGTGTATCATTATTTATGCTAGGATGTTTTTTTGGGTTACTAGGTTCAGAACTAGGTTCAGAGAAAACGATGAAAGCTTATGAATTGATTTCTTTTGGAAAAAGTTTTGGGTTGCTCGGAATGCTATTTGGTGGATTATTTGGTGGACTACTAGCTTGCATTCAACATTTTACTTTACGTATCATTATTGCCTTTTATGGAGATATGCCTTGGCGTTATGTTAGATTTATAAATTATGCTACTAAACAGAGGTTTTTAAAGCGTGAAGGTGGACGTTACAGATTTATCCATCCATTACTTCAAAAACATTTTGGTACAATAGATACACGTTAATTTATCACAACTTTTTAATAAATAACTATATAAAACTAAGTAGTGAGTTATAGTTTAATTAAGTAGTAATAGGATAATTTAACAAGACTACAGTTTAGTAATAATCATTTTTCAAAAATTAAAGTTATAAAAATAGATTGTCTAAAAATTATGAATTTATCTGGTCAGCAGCGTAAAAAATTACAAGAAGCTTTAATTGATGCTTTTCCTAGCACAGCATCCTTAGAGCAAATGTTGACATTTGAATTAGATAAAAAATTAAGAGTTATTGCTTGCGAAGGGAGTTTACAAGATATTGTCTTTAAATTAATACAAACCGCTAATTCTCAGGGATGGGTTGAAGATTTAGTTCGTGCTGCGTGTGATTCAAACCCTGGAAATCCAACATTGAAAGCTATCGCTGAAACCCTATTGTCAAATCACGAACCAGAAACCCCTTCTAACATTTCTCAAAAACCAAGTAATCAAGGACAAAAAATTCTGATTTTAGCAGCAATTCCCCACGGTCTGCGTTTAGATAAAGAGATTAGAGAAATTGAAGAAGCTATACGACGAGCTACTAATCGAGATTTATTTGAAATTAAAGTCAGAACTGCTGTACGCCCCCAGGATATTCGGAGGGCGATCGCAGAGGAACAACCTCAAATAGTTCACTTTTGTGGACATGGGGAGAAAGATGGTAGCTTGCTATTAGAGGATGATGGGGGGAACAATAAGCTAGTTACACCGCAAGGTTTAGCATCGCTATTTGAATCACATACTGATTGTGTTAAATGTGTTCTGCTTAATGCCTGTTACTCAGAACAATCTGCTGAAGCGATTAAGCAGCATATTAATTATGTAATTGGCATGAACAATTCAATCCAAGACAAAGCAGCGATCGCCTTTTCTCAAGGTTTTTATGATGGGTTGGGTTACAAAACTTCAGCCAGCCAAAATGTTTATCAGAGAGCTTTCAATGAAGGTATAGTGGCAATAAAATTGGAAGACATTTCACAAGGAGCAATACCTATATTGAAAAAATTCTAAGACATTTTTTTAACAATTGAGTACGATCCCGTTAGCGAAATGTTTCTTAACACTAAGATCGGTTCCTAGAGGCATCTATTTGGTCATAAATTAAGTTACCTGGGCTACTCACAAAGTTTGCGCTATGTTGCCTCAAGCTACTTTCATCAATCCAATTGGCGCAGAAATAGCGAAGCTGACACTAGCCGCAAAGTAGCCATTTAAACCCTTATCTAGTAAAAACTCCAACCATTTTCTCTGATCTACGCACTTGTTCCCTGTCAACACGAGCGTAAACACGGCAGAGTATAGCCTATACTCTGCACTCCGGCTGATGAGAAAATCGAAAACGTTGATTTATCAAGTGTTCCAGACTGGCGCTAGTCTGACATTTTGAAGTTTATATTTCCCTCTGCTGCGATCGCACACCTGACCCAGTATCAGAACGTAAATGCTCTTCGTGGCTTAACTTACGGATGAGGCGTGATAGCTAATACATTTATTACACCTTTTGAGCCGTAATACCAAAAAACACGAAAAGCCCCTGGTGTTCGATTTTCGACATACGCTTCAAAAACTATCTCTTTATTTGGGCCAGTTAAATCATCATACTTGTGTGTATTCAGACCAGGATGACGGGGGTTAGACTCCAAAAGACCAAGCGTTTTTAAGACTTTTTTGTATTTTTTTGGCTCTAACTCTTTAAGAGAATTCAGTGTTGACTCAGCTTCCGGTTCAAGTAATAATCTGAATTGCACTAATCTTCCACTTCATCATCTACGTCCAAATCCGCATACTGAGCAAAAGAGCCTAGATACCGCCCCTGGTTAGATGCTGCTTGTTCTAAACCACGCTCTACAGATGCTAAAGCTTCTTGATTATAAACCAGCCAATCATTTTTAGTAATAACTTTGGTAGCACTATCAGATTGTATTTGCTCCAATAAGTTACGTTCTAAATTATCTATAGCTTCCTCAAAAGCAGAAATTTGTTTGTTTCCTAACCTTACCTCTAACCACAACAATTTTAAAAACGCCATGATTTGGGCAAATAAATTGAAGCTAGTTTTACTGGTAATATTGGCTGAATTTCTAATGGTTAACAAATTTTTAATTGAGTTCTTTTTCTCAATTGGTAGTTCATCCCATTGTTCCTTAACTATCAATGCCAACTTGTGAACTAAAAATGTTAACTCTCTAAGCTGCTTTCGTGTAATAGAATAAACGCTTATTTTCCTATCAGGAAGTTTCTCATCTACTTCTAGTAAACGAGCTATCAAGTAAGGATTGAGTTGAAGTGCTACGTCGGTCACTCGTATTGCCTCCTAATAATGCCCACGCCGCATAAATACTATAGTGACATGGAATTAACGCTCTTGTTACCGCTTTGGTAATACTCAATTCACCATTATTAATAAATCTCACTTCTCTTGTTGAGGCATTGGTAGTCTGACCCGCGTATACTTCGCACCATACTCACCAGGAATTAAGTGCAGATAACGGCTAGTAACATCAAGCCCCGCGTGTCCCAGTTCACGCTGCTGGACGTGAATAGGAGAACCATTCATTAACTGATGCGTTGCCCCAGTATGCCTGAGCCAGTGAGGAGAAATACCGTTAATACCAGCACGTTCACCAGCCGCTTTGACAATACGCCACGCCTGCACAGTACTATACTGTTTTTTCCGTTGGCTGAGAAAAACAGGAGCATTACCAATCGCACCATTTCTGATAGCTTGTAGCGCCGTCCATAATTCAGGAGTAATCGTCACAGTCCGAGTTTTACCACCCTTCCCAAACAAAGTCACCGTTGCTGTACCGTCGCCTTTATCTCTAAAATCCTTCCACTTCAAAGCACAAAACTCACGCACCCTAGCCCTAGTTTCATAGAGCATTTGCAGCATCAACTGATGTTTTCTATTCGGTTCGTTCGTAATAATTTGTAACCATTCCGCCTCAGTTAAAATACGTTCCGCGATCGTATCCTTAATAGCTGGTGTACTAACTGGGAGACCGACATTCACCTGTAGCACCCCAATCTTACAGCCAAAACTGAGTAAAGACTTAACCGCAGATAAACGCCTAGCACGTGTAGCAGAAGCCAGATGCAACTCAATCATCTGATTATCCCAGTTCTGGATATCAGTAAGCGTCACACTAACAATAGACTGAGAGACAAAATTTAAAAACGATTTAATGTCACGGATATAAGCCTTTTGAGTTTCAAGGCTTTTCCCATGTAACCAAAGCTCAAGCAGTTTCGCATCATGGTCAACTTTAGCCAAAGGTTTCGGTTGATCTGTTAAAACTTTTAAAATAGCTGCCATAATCTTTTGACAAAAAGATGAAACAGAAGACGAATTATCTTTCATCTTCGCTCCCTGGCGATCGCTTTTAACCGCCCTCGCAATATTTATTTGGACAATGCTACAAAGAGCTAAAGTTCGCTCGCTCGAAAGAGGGAGTATTGTGAGGAATTAAGCTGTAAGGACTGTTCTGCTACCCGTTGTTATGATTGGTCGTAAATTTGATTTGAGTGCGGTTATAGCTCAATCTGAAGGCAGTTTTTCTGAGGGGTCATTGGAAAAGTGCGATAGCACTTAACTATTTCTACTTGGTCTTATATCAGTCTGTTACCAGTGTTATACCTTGCTAACAAATTTGTTTTGGCAGATAAATTAGTGTTGCACCAGTCTGTTAGAAGTGTTATACAGTTAAAACTAGATACAATACGCGCGTATTATTTATAGTCTATTACGCGCGGATTGCAGGTACTAACGCACCCCTATCGTGGTGCCTAATAAAAAGTACCGTGATTGTTGAAATTCTTTTTCCCTTGTTGCACTGCACTTTAGGACTGCCTTGTTGCATTGCAACTGATTACTGCCTTGTTGTAGCACTTTCTGACAGTTCTGCTACATCTTGATTCCTTGCTGCACTTAAGAATGACACACACTGTTTAAAGTGAAAAAATTGCACCTTTTTTAATCTGCGATAGCAGGTTTACAAGTATGAGTTTTCACGCTTGTTTAACATTAAATAACAATCTCGAAAAATAAGCCGCGCTTGCTACCCAAAAACCGCCCAACATTCTCAGTTATTTTAATTAAGTATTACATAAAGCACTTTACTCCTTGCTGCACTTCAACTGATTACTGCACTACAATTTCTGACAGTTCTACTGCATCTTAATTACTTGTTCCACAGCAATCTAGCTATGGCACACTCAACTGTTCAAAGTGAAAAAAAACACACTTGGTTTACACTGCTTATAAAGATCTACAGACTTTTTATCAAGGTTTGAATAGCAATTAACACTACTTTCGCCTAATTGAAAACTCAGCATCGGGTTTTCAATTGGGCGAACCGAAACGCTCTTTAAGAGCCTGAATTATTACTTCCGTCATTGTTATTCCGTGCCGCTTAGATTCTGCTGCCCAATGTCGTCTAAGTGATTCAGGCACTTTTACACAAAGGTTGACTTCTCGTTCTCGCTCATTCTGGTTATCTGGTTTTACTGCTAACTGATTCTCTTGTTTGATGGCATTCTGGTTTTCTGGATCACCCTCGGTTTGCTCTACAGGCCGGCTAGTAATCTGGTTATCTGGTTCAGAAACTTCTTGGCTATCTGTTTCTCTCGCTTTGCGAATCAAATCCCCATATTTAGAATTAGTCATTTCCTAAAACCTCCATAATTTCCTTGCCAAGTGCTAGATAATCTAACCATGCAACCCTTGCTTTTGAGGAAGAAACGTCTCTAATAGGGACACCTTCAAAAGCAGCTTTTTGAAATCCAGCAGCGCGGCGAATCATCGTCTTGAAAACAGGAATACCGTTATCTATAAGTTCGGAGCGTATTGCTGCTCCTTCTTTACTAGGTGATGGAGGAACTATTACCAGTAAAGCTCTGTAGTTTGCTGCACCTAAATCGCTTGCCGTTTTTAACATCGGTTCCAAACTCACGACATCTGGAATCGTTGGCAAGATGAGTAAGTCACAACCTTTTGCCAACTCTTTTAAGTCACTTGAGTCTGGTCGGGCTGGAGTGTCAATCACTACAAAATCATTACCCGAAATCAACTTCATTGCTTGTCGCTCATCAGCCACAGTAAAAGGAAGGCTCCCCCGACTCGACCATGCTAGGGCAGTGCGATTTGGGTCAGAGTCTACCAGAATGGTTTTCCCAATATCGCTGAAGAATGTCGCAATGTGTATGGCAGTTGTCGATTTCGATATACCGCCTTTGTATCCAGTGACAGTTAAAATCTTCATCTGGTAATCTGGTTTGCTGGTTATCTGGTAATTTGGTTAACAAGGTTTATGGTTATCTGGTTTTACAGATAACACTTATCCATTGTTTTTGCAAGAAAGTAGGAAAGTCTTAGTCTGACAAGCGTACTAAAAGGTTATGCAGCAACACTACTTAAGATGGGTCTACTTAAAAAGGGAGCGATCGCTCCCTACGCCAAAAAAAATATTGATTGAGCAAATCGAATACCATTAAATCACTTGATAAAAGTGCTGATACTCTTTATGCCACCCTTGTTGTAGAGCAGGAAGTGCTGATAAATTCAATGTTCTTTTGGTTCCTTAATATCCTGAATCCCAACTAAAGTAACAGGCGGACGATCCGGAAACTTGGCAACAAGCTGTAAGTCGCCCCCCATCGCTGCAACGTATTCTCGCAAAGTCGAGAGCATTAAATCACTACGGTTCTCCAGTCTTGAAACATTTGCCTGGTCTATGTTCAGGAGTTGTGCTACTTTCTCCTGTGTAAGTTTAAGTGCTTGTCTAAGCTCTTGTAGTGTCATATAGGATGCTATTAGGTCGGCTGCCCGTTTGTTGATCTGAGCGCGTCGCTCATGAGGCAACTGTTCCAGTTTTTCCTTCAAAGTTGTTGCCATATCTACCCTCACCTCACCCGCGTTATTAATCTTTAATTTGCAAAGAGTGCTTTTTGAACCGAGCATCTGCTTTTTTAATGAGTTGCTTGTAAAAACGGCTTTCACTTACACCAGACTTGTCACCAGCTATCAACAAGATCGCATGACGTTTTGGATCAAAAGCAAACGCAACGCGCCAAACACCATCAGCCGCTTCAAACCGCAATTCCTTCATGTTGGTGTACTGTGAGCCGTTGAGTGTATCAACATTCGGTCGTCCTAGTGTTGGCCCAAATGCTTCCAACAGACTGGCACGAGCAAGCAATTCATTCTGCACTTCAGGAAGTAGCTCATCAAACTCTGGCTCAAAATCTTCATGGAACTCAACAACCCAGTTCATACATTTATTATGCACTCAAACGCATAATCAGGCTACCACCACTTTTATGTAACTAAATGTCTTGCACTAACTCACACGAGTAAGACAATTATTGCTCTAGTCTTGCACTACAACCCTCTCCCAAAAACTCCCGTGAGATTGACCGATAACCTGCACAAAATCAAATTTACACCCAATCACACCAACAGCAGCACAAATAGTCCTTCAAGCTAAATTATGCAGATTTTTCAAATAACAAGCTGATCAATGAGTGCCATCAACGTGGGATTACCCCGATTGGGGAATTGAGTTAAGTTTTTTAAAGGATTAATTTTGGCTACTATTAAATGTTGGTCACAAATTAAAATATAGGTTTGTATATATAACATATATAGTAAAATCTCAACAGCTTTCATCTATATAGACCTATATCACTTATATATGACTAATACAGGGCAGAATAAAAAGCTGGCTACCTTTAACTGTGATTCTGAGTTATGGGGTAAATTTCTCCACCGATGTCAAGAAGAAGGTACAACAGCTACAGCCACACTCACGCAATGTATTTCCTTGTACCTTGAGGGGAAGTTGGATAATTTTGATGGCATTCTAGGTAAACCTAATATAAGTGAACAAGTACAAAGTTGCGTTGCATTGTACCTAGAACAACATTTACCTGAATATATAGATAACTATCTAACTAATTTTCAAAGTAAAGATTTAACCACAACTAAAACTCAAAGAAGTCCTAACAGTCAGAAAACTAAGTTACCTCAAGAACCATTATTTTGGACAATCAAAGCAAGAGCAAAACATTTAGGATTAACGGTAAGTGCTGATCAAATTTTGCACGTTGAAATGTATGTCAATGAGGATTATAAGGAACGGCATGGCAAGCTGCCTAAACGAGAACTGGTGAAGAACACTCAAACGTTTGTTTGCCCTAATAATGATGTTGATATTTTAGATAAAGCCATTAATAAAGTATTATCTCCCACAGCAACCAAAACTAATAAACTGTAATGGTAAATTAGCTTTTAATCCTTGCATAATATTGGCACTTTTTTCTAACGATGATGTCTTCTAACCCTCAACGTTACCCTAAAAATTGGTATGAAATAGCCTTATCTATAAAAGAACAAGCCCAGTGGCGCTGTCGTAAGTGCAAGATGCAATGTATTCGTCCTGGTGAGGATACTTCTGGTTTAAGTAAATCTGATTTTTCTCCAGATAGTATGAGCTAATTTCACTCCTACTTCAAATATGTAATCATAAGCGTTATTAAAATATTCTTCAGTAACTTCTAATTTTTTCCAAATTTGACAATTTAATAAATCAACCTTGTTTTCTTTGCATACATTTATATATTGACTGTAAACAATTCCATCACAATGTACAAATAAAGTTCTTCTCTCAGTAATTTCTATAAAAATGGTATTTATTATTAGCTGAAAACTAAACTTTAAGCTTTATATTCGAGCGATGAATCTATTTATTACTTGTTGAAAATTAGGGTTCATAATTATTATCCTCTAATAATTTTCATTGATTCCATGTCGGGAAAGCATTTCCCTGATTATGTCTGTTATCTCTATGTGTTCCGTCACTATCGTTGGCAGGGTCTAGATTTGTGAATTCAGTCCAAGCTAACCCCTGTAATGATACAGATGATGTATCTTAACGGCAAGGGAAGATCTTTTGGAAACGATTGTTATTCGGATGTTACGTTATTGCTATCGCTCCACAGTTCTAGAGGATTAAAAGAATGTTTTTTCCCGATAATTGCGATTGGCGTAAATAGAAGGTTCGTGCAACCAGGGGCAACCAGTAGTTGAAGCCTTTGCCCTGTTTAGGTTTCAGCCTTTACCTATTATATACTGAGCCAGTATCATCTGCGTTATGGTGGTCGAGGAGTGATGATTTATTGGCACGTTGAAAAGAAATCTACCTGCATCTATTCCGGCGTTGAGCCGAGATACGTGTAAAAAAGTGCAATATAAAAGCGCAAAGCCTTAACCAGCAGTGGTTTTAGCTTTATAAGAACACCCACAAAAAGGACAGAAGCGAAATTTCATTGATGAGATGGGTTCAGAGCAGCTAGGACAACGATTGATCAGTTGAAAACCACAAAAGCAACAAAATTTAGCACGGGCATGAGTCCAAAGTGGATCGGGAGCAGTACCGGGAGTCCAGCAGTGTGGACAAAATTTTAATTCTGTAGTTGCAGCAAGTGGTAATCCCTTACTCACAGCATCAAGATACTCAACTGGGGTTTGCAAAGCCAATGCCAACCCATTGAGAGTTTTATAATTTAACCGCGAAGTTAGACCTCGTTCAATTTTTCCCAAACTTTGCAAATGAATTCCAGCCTTCAGCGCAACTTCGTGTTGGCTCAACCCTAAACTAGCACGCACTCGTTGCACAAAACTAGCTAAGGTTTCTTGTTCTTGGGGCAAATTAGTATGTTCTGAAATCGACATAAAAATGTGTTTTAATTAACTGTTGGTTCTACGTCAATCTTTTAAAGTTAATAAATCGTTTATTAAAATAATTTCCACCAAGTGTCTGTATCTTTAGCTACAGTAACTACTCAATTTTTAGAAAGACAGGGATTAGCCCCAAACACTATTCGCTCTTACGAAGGAACATTAATACCTTTATTGCAAGAATATGGGCGAATGCCTGTAGAAATTCTCAGCCGAAAGGCACTAACTGAATATTTAGATAGCTTAGATAATTTAGCCTATACTACCCATCATCGACATCAAGCAATTATTCAAGCTTTATTCAATTTCGCTGTTGAACAAGGTTACATTAAAGTTAATCCTATCGCTCGGCTGCGACGGCGAAAACCTGATCCGAAAAAAGGCGAACATTTAGCCGATGAAGTAATTCGTTATCTCACCGTTACTCAAATTCAATTACTGTATCAGGTAGTGGCATCCGATAGCCGAATGCGTGCATTGGTAAAACTCCTACACCGCAGTGGAGCTAGGATTGGAGAAGTTTTAGCCCTCAACCTTACTGACATAGATTTGAGCAATCACAAATTCTACGTGGTTGGTAAAGGTAATAAGTCACGTTGGTGTTTTTATAGTGAAGATGCTCAAGTAGCTTTAGAACATTATTTGCGTTATTATCGCCACAAAAGCTCTATATCGGCATTATTTACCGCTCAACATCCTTGTAGTTATAAAGTTACCCGTTTAAGCTATCGTACCGTTCATAAAAACTGGGCTGAATTAATTAAACCTGTACCAGAGCTAGCTGGTATACGTCTGCATGATTTACGACATACATTTGCTACAGAACGAGTAGGATTAATGGGAATTGAAGAACTAAGAGCTTTGATGGGACACGCCAATATCCAGACAACATTACGTTACCAAAAAGTGACATCAGCCCGGTCAGAATATGTAGCGAAACAAGCACTTAATTATTTAATCAACAATAATATTTAATTGTTAATTTGGACAAAAAGAGCGCGAGTTTTTCCGGTGATTTTCTGGGTAATTGAGTAGAAATGCTGAGTA
Source organism: Crinalium epipsammum PCC 9333 (assembly GCF_000317495.1). Lineage (GTDB taxonomy): Bacteria > Cyanobacteriota > Cyanobacteriia > Cyanobacteriales > PCC-9333 > Crinalium > Crinalium epipsammum. The sequence continues at coordinate 38,351 of NC_019734.1, read as the reverse complement.
GATATTATACTCTGTACTAGCTGAGTGAGAGTTGGAGACTATCCCCCATTACATCAATTGAGCGTACTGCTTATCCACAGTTCAAACCTTTACCTTCGGCTAAGGAACTGGCGGAACTGTATACCCCAACAACAGAAGAAATTAAGTTTGTGCGCTCTAATGTACGAACACCAACAGGATTGCTGGCACTGATGGTAATGCTGAAATCGTTTCAACGATTGGGTTATTTCACAGACATAGAATCAGTTCCGACGGCTATCATTGCTCATTTGCGGAAATGCCTCAATCTCAGCGTTAAGGTATCGGCTATTCCTTCAGTTCGCTCAAAACGTTATTATCAACAAGCGATTAGGACTTACTTGGGTGTCAAGCCTTATGATCGAACCGCGGGAACAGCATTTAACCCAGACACAATCTCTATTAGGAGTGTTGGCAGAAATTTTAACAGCCTCCGATGAAACTCCTGATGCGATGACTTTAGGAAGTCAAGTCCAGTCGGTTTTACAGGTTCATGGTGGTACAGCTTTACTATTGCAGCAGTGCGAAGAGATTACTGCTTACAACAGTCATAATTACTTACCTTTGTTATGGCGATTCTATAGCCGCTACCGTAAGCTGTTATTCGAGTTAGTTAGGTCGTTAGATATTCGCTCTACTTCTGCCGATGAATCTGTGATTGATGCAATGGCTTTTGTACTTGAACAGGAACACCGTCGTGCCAAGTGGTTGCCTGCGACTATTGATTTGAGTTTTATCAACGATGCTTGGCGACGATTGGTGGTAACGAAACAAGGAGATACAGAAGTCCTAGTCCGAACTCAGCTAGAAATTTGCTTGTTTGTGCATTTGGCTTCTGAGTTGAAGACTGGCGATGCTTGCGTAGTGGGGTCGGAAAATTATGCAGATTTCCGAGAACAACTTTTACCTTGGTCTGAATGTTCTTCTCTGGTGGAAGAATACTGTCAGTCGTTGGAAATTCCCGCCGATAGTGTTCAATTTGTGGAATATCTTCAACAAAAGTTGACGCTCCTGGCTCGTGAAGTAGACCAAATTTGTTCTAATAGTGACCAGATAACAATTAACAGGGAGGGAGAACCTGTACTCAAGCGGCTTGTAACTCAACCCCAATCTGAAGAGGCTTTCCAATTAGAATCAGCTATTTTACAACGATTGCCGGAACGCAGTTTATTGGATATTTTATGCAATGTCGAGCATTGGTTACATTGGACTCGCCATTTTGGCCCGATATCGGGGTCGGAAGCGAAATTAACTCAAGCAGGCACACGTTATATCCTGACGACTTTTGGCTATGGTTGCAATTTGGGGCCTAACCAAACGGCTCGTCACTGCCGAGGCGGAATTACCAGCCATATGCTGTCTTACATTCACCGTCGTCATATCACTGCTGATAAGTTGCAAGCAGCAATCAGGGATATGATCAATGCTTATAATCAACTGCAATTGCCTTCTTGTTGGGGAACAGGACAACGAGCGGCGGCGGACGGTAGTAAGTTTGAGATTTACGAGAACAATTTGTTAAGCGAGTACCACATTCGCTATGGCGGTTATGGTGGGATTGCTTATCATCATGTTTCGGATACTTACATCGCGCTGTTCACCCACTTTATTAATTGTGGCGTTTGGGAAGCAGTTTATATCTTAGATGGATTGCTCAAAAATACCTCAGATATTCAGCCCTCAACTCTGCACGCTGATACTCAGGGACAATCGGCTCCGGTGTTTGCTCTCTCCTATCTGTTAGGAATTAAGTTAATGCCGCGTATCCGTAACTGGCAGGACTATACTTTCTTACGCCCTAGTTCACAAGATGTTTATGAGTATATTGACCCATTGTTCAAAGGGGTAGTGGATTGGAAGCTAATTCACACCCACTGGCAAGATTTGATGCGTGTGGTGTTGTCGATTAAGGCGGGTAAACTGATGCCATCGACTATTTTACGCAAATTGGGCAGTTACAGTCGCAAAATCGTCTTTATCAGGCTTTTCGCTGTTTGGGACAGGTGATTCGCACAATGTTTTTGTTGGAATATATTTCAGATTGCGGGCTACGTCAGGAGATTACTGCCTGTACCAATAAGGTAGAAAGTTATCACGGTTTTTTAGACTGGCTATTTTTTGGTAAGGATGGGGTGATTACGGAGAATGATCCTAGCGAGCAGGAAAAGCGGGTTAAGTATCTTGACTTAGTAGCGAGTGCGGTAATTCTCCAGAATGCTGTGGATATTTCGCAGATTGTGCAGCAGTTAAGTGCTGAAGGGTACAAGATTAACCGGGATTTGTTAGCAAGTTTGAGTCCTTATTTGACTAGGCAGATCAAACGTTATGGGGATTATGTGGTGGATTTGCAGAACGTTCCGCCGTCTTGGGAGCAAGCTATTGTTTTGCCAATTGAATAAAATTTCTGAAATTCATAACTGACAAGGCTTTGCGCTTCTATCTTGCACTTTTTTACACGTATCTTGGCTCAACGCCACCTAGAAAAGCGTCTTACAATAAAGCGAGAATCTGGAATATCTCTCGACTTCACCATCTATAAACCCGCAGCAAATTACATAGTTAGCTGCATAACCGTTGGGTTGATGGTAGGCGAAATGGTGACACCTAAAGTATCGTATCAATCTAAGGAACGGAACGAGGAAAAACGTCATCAACTTCATGGGGTTGACATCCTATGTGGGAGGCTGTGATTAAGCTTCTAACGGAAGGTGACGGGTAGGATGGGGGAACGAAATTGCCCCCAGCAACCGAGAAGTTTAGAAATGGATTAGACCATGCGTAGACAAGCGGACTGTATCTGGCTCCGACTAGATAATACCACTGGGATTGGTAACAGGTCGCATTGACGCGGAAGGGTAAGCTCCCAAGCCCCGATGAACGGCTAAGAAAGGACTAAATGAAACATAGACTGCCAATTTAAGGAAAACGCACGTCATGCGAACAAGTTGAACGGACTGAAGCTGTAACTGTCCAGCTTAAAGGGGAATACAAAGCTCCGAATGTACGGAAGATTCAAGACGGTGGCGAGGTGGAAGTCGATTCCTGAAAACGGCTTATGAATGGGATTTTGGGCATAACCCAGTTACCCACAGGTTGCTAGGAGCCGGATGCGATGAAAGTCGCACGTCCGGTTCTGAAGGAGAGGTGCATCGCAGTAATGCGGACATCGACTCTAACTGTGGCTGACTTCTATAAAGAAAGGCATGGCAAGCCACCAGGAAAGCAGTTATTTAAGAATACTCAATCTACAGCTATACCAGCGACAGATGTTGATTTATTAGATGAAGCTATTAATAAAGTTATTAGTATAACCAACGGTAACTTAAACAAAAAGGGATAAATAGGCGTTATCGGGAAGATTACAAGATTTAGCTGATTGGGAAAATTTAACTGATTCAAGAATTGGAATAATAATGGAAAATACAGAAACTACAAAAACTACATTATTTGATAAAACCTTCCGCGACAGTAATGGCGAAATTGTTATAGCTCAGATGCCCAACCTGCTACTGATTGTTTTCCTAGTAGCTACAATATTCTCCCTAATCTTTACAAGTGGCAAAATCAATACAGTGTTAGACCTACTAGCAAATGGCTCGTTGTTTACTTGGGCGTGGCAGGAATTATTTGAAGGAGTTAATTATTTTCGCAGAGGGCTAGGTCTCTTTGTATTTATTGGTATTATCGCATCAAAAATTATGTAAGCTAAAATCTACTTATGACTAGATGTTAGCCGGATTTTATGATCTGGAAGTAACTCAAAAAATGCGTTGTTTAAGTTTTGAGTTACTTCCTTATGCTAAAGGGGATAATGAAATTGGGTTGAATTAATTTACTCGTCTAAAAACCACAATTACTCATTATTGAAAAATTCAGTCATAAACGTTAATAGACATTCTTAAACAAGCTCAAATTGACGGAGAAGTTTATTGAAATTTTAAGACATTTGAAGGTAAATATGCAAAGTATTCAGATAAAAACTCACATAGGCGAAGATGGATTACTTCAGGTGAGATTACCTGTCGAAATCCAAAACAAAGATGTTGAAATAATGATTATTATTCAACCATTAGAACCTTCAGAAACTCAATCTCAACCTAAAAATTGGCAACCAGGTTTCTTTGAGGAAGTAATTGGCGGATGGGAAGGAGAACCTTTAGTTAGAGAACCTCAAGGAGAATTACCAGAAAGAGAACCTTTCTTATGAGTTATTTATTAGATACTAATGTTTGTATCAAGCTACTCAATAATACCAGTTCTTTAGCTGTACAAAGATTAGCGCAACAAGAACCAAAAGATATTTATTTATGTACAGTAGTACAATTTGAATTGTACTATGGAGCTTATTGTAGCAGTCGGAGAGAACAAAATTTAGCCAAGTTAGAGCGTTTATTCAATCAGTTTACTACAATAAATTTAGATATTAAAGCAGCTAAAATAGCTGGGCAAATTCGCGCTGAGTTAAAAAATAAAGGAACCCCTATAGGAGTTTATGATTTACAAATAGCCGCGATAGCTATAGCCAATAACTTAACATTAGTTACCCATAATGTGTCTGAATTTCAGCGAATTAAAGAATTAAATATAGAAGATTGGGAAGCAGAACCATAAAAAAGTCAGCTTGGCTGTTGTCCATTAAAGAATTATTTGTCAGTTTCAAACAATTAATGCCCAGCAGAACGACAGTTCGACTTCTATGCGGCACAGTGATGTTCTAGGCACTCGAATTTCAATTTTAAAGAATTAGTGTCACGCATGAGTCTCTCTCCATAGTGTCACCAGGCTGCGAGCGCGAGAAATCGAAGTGCCACGCGACAGCTAAAAGCTATACCAGAAAGGAAGCCCAGAACATTTATTGCTTTAAGCCACATCTAATATTCGCAATCATTACTGTCGGCAGAATACGGCAGGTAATCGCCTTTTTCCCAGGCATAGTGACTTATGTGCCACTTGTTATCGGTATAGGCACCACCAGAAGTGATTTGAACAATGCGGCATATTTGAGCTTCAGGATATCTAGGGGTAGGTTTGCGCCAAACTAAATCATCAACAGAAGGGAAAGGTGGCAAGGATTTTTGCTCGATTTTAATTGCTGATGGTGCTGATAAAACAGTGGACGCGGGCGCTTCCGTAGTTGGAAGTTGTTGTTGCTTCAGACGTTTAATCTTGGCTTGAGTATTTTTATCTAAATGAGACCAAACTATTTTTTTCCAATTGTCAGGTAGACCTTTTTCTGCTGCTATCTGCGTTACTGCTTTTAAATCAGAGCCAGTTTCTACAAGCATTAGTAATTCAGAAACCTCCTTGAGAGCAGGGGATAGTTCCGGCGGCTGTTTTGATTGACTACCCTGAACACATTGATTTTCCGTAACTTGAGCCACTGGATCAGGGTGGATCAGGGGTGAGGATAGAGATTGACTATTTTCAGTTTGTTTTTGGATCTCGTCAAAACTTTTTTCATGGCTCAAAAGTAACCCTGATCCACCTGATCCACCCTGATCCACATCTCTAGAAGCTTGATTTTCCGTTGTTTGAGGGTGGATCGGGGTAGATTCAGAATTTTGAGTAGACCCTGATCCACCCTGATCCATATTTCCACCATCAGGGGAAAATGGAGGAGGAATGGGGCTACCGCCGCCACCATCAGTACCAGGATCATCATCAGGTGGCTGGGGATTCCAGAAATCCTCAAACTCCATCAACCCGCCTTCAACGCAGTGGGATTTGAGACACTTCCACTCTGGTTCGTGGCTTCCTTTAGAGTCCGTTTGATAACCGTTAGACGATTGAAAGTCGGACGCAATATCTACAAAGGTTCCTGGGAGAATCTCCATATTTGTAAAGTGGGCTGGTTGCATCCGGCGCAAGCCATTTTTCATGGCTCCCCAGCGACGGTCTACGAAGTTTTTAGTTAAAACATTCTTAAAGTGCGAAATAAACTTGGACATCCCAGAAGCAACATAACCGTGAGCTTGGCAATAAGCTGTGTATAAGCTGTGCAGCAAATGGGTAGGCATAATGGTTTGTTCTTCTGTGGGTCGTAGGCACAGATCCACAAAAGATTTCACTGAGTCACCATAGAGGGCAGCGTCGTGCTTTAAATTAACAATGCGGTGATTGGTGGGTGGAGTAAGCAGGATAACATCGCGTTCTGAACGCGGCATTGCTAAAGCCCAAGAGATGATGTCAGCTTTGACTGCTTCTAGTTTCTGTCTTAACTCTGGGTCAACTTTGCTAGGTTTGCCTTGAGTTGGTATGGGATAAGCGCGACGCTCCCAGCCATCGCCAGCATTTTCGATCTGGAGATGATCTACTGAGCCAACCCAGAAGCGGCAGTTGAAACTTTTTTGGTAGCCAGTTGGGTTGAATAACGCTCGTCCAGTTAACTCGCCATTGTCTACCAGTTCGTAGAAAGCCCGTAATCCAGTAACATAACCGCCAATGTCGGGAATACCGAAAATTGTTTTTCCAGTAAGATATTGATGTCGCCCTTCCGGTGTGGCAATGTCAGAGAAGACACCACTGCCTGAACCATCGTCTCCATACAAACTGTTCCACAATCGTCCCAAGGTTCCTTTACCGCTGCCAGATTGACCTAGCAGGTGGGGGAATACGCCGTAAGGGGCTGTGGGGTCAAGGAACATGGAAGTAAATGCTCGGATGACGGGGATCAAGTCTTCTCCGTAGGCATCGCACAAGAATTGGTAAAAAACGGATGGGCAGGGGCGGTTGGGATAATAATCGTAGGAAATGCCGGAAGTGAGGTAGTATTCTGGGCTGTGGGGCATGGTTTCCCCTGTTCGCATATCTACTGTACAGTTACGAAACGCCCGCAGATGCCCGTTAGTGGGTAATGGCTCTATGGGTTCTAATCGCTTGCGACAATATTTAAAGGCTGACTCGGCATGATTGTTGGTTTCGTAGGGGTGTGAGTCAACCCAACCTTCTTCTTTACTTAGTTTTAATTTGAATGCCCTATCCCCAGCATCAGTAATAATTTTATGGAGCAGCTTATCTGGCTGATTCTGCCAGTAACCTAGCCCTGTGTAGCGGTAGAAGGCGGTATCAATTGTTTTCCAATCTTTTTCTCCCGCTTCAAAACAAGTTCGGTAAACATAGCCATCAAAGGTGCCAGCAGTGACGCAGTGTTCAAACGGTAGTCCTAATGATTTACAAATGCGTTCGTAGCGCCATTCGCGGTTGTTTTGTTTCTGGTTGTGGTCGTCAGAACTAAAGTCTGAGTTGTCGCCACCGTTACCGCCTCCACTATTACCGTTGTTATTGTTATCACCTCCACTATTACCGTTGTTATTGTTATTGTTACCGCCTCCATTGGATGAGCCTGTATATGATTCTTGATATTGGGTATTAATTTCCTTGATCCATTGTGAGTAGGATATGGCTTCATCCATTGCAGTTTCAAAAGCTTCAACTTTGTGATTTACAATTAAGTCATCGCAGCCTTTACCAAGTGCTAAATCCCACTGGATAATGCGAGTGATTGAGGTTTTGTCAGTTCGTTTGATTAGTTGGCACAACTGAATGAGGGCGCGACGTACTGGGGTTTTCTCTACGATGTCTGCGTCAAATGCTAAAAATACTGGGCGACCAGGTACGATAAATTCAGTTAGGGATTCGAGTAGTTTCTTGCCGCTTCGTTGTCCACAAGTTACTCCAGCAAGGCAGATGGCTACCCAGCCATGACCTAACAGGCAAGCTGCTTTCTTGATGCCTTCGGTGATAATGATGGGAATTTCGGGATTGTTCCGTACCCATGCCCAAAATCCGAGGTCATCTCGCGTGTTGTCAATGTCGTCTTCTGTGAAGGGAATGCCTGTGCGATCGCTAATTTTGATCCAGTCGTTTAAAGTTAGTGCTAGATAAATAGCTTCTATCCCTTTGTTTGATTGGGATTTTTTGGGGAAGCTGATGTATTTGGCTGGTTCAGAATCAGGAAAATCAATCGGTTCATCTGGTTTAAATTGTCCGTTATTACTCCGCTTGCCTGTAAGGGGGTCGCAGGAGAGGACGTACCAGCCTGTAGTACCTTTGTAATATTTCCAACCGAGCAATTGTGCTACTATCTCTGGCGAGTCGCTAGTGTGTCGTAGGTTGGCACTTGCGATACTTTCGGATATACCGCTAAACTCTATCCACTCTTGTTTACGTTCGTCATGTGTAAGGGTAGATTGGAGTCGGTTGGCTTCCTCTCGCTGGCGATGACGTTCTTCTCGTTCTGGTTCGGTTAAGATGCGAGCGATCTGTTTGGTGTCGTTACAGTGCCAGCAGTTATACTTACCATTATTGGAAAAGGTGAGTTTTGGCTCGTTGCAGTTCGGGCAGATGTAGCAACCTTTTTTGGCAGGTTGCAGGACTGAAGAGAAGTTACGGATATCGAAGGTGTGTGTCGCGTCGGAATGTTCGTATGACATGGCTCTTTCCCTGTATAGCGAGTTGTGGATACCGCCTGACAGGGTTTGAGGGCTCACTACCACCTATATATATAGTTGTGGCTTACTTCCGGTAACTTTTAGGTAGCACTCAAACCCATGTAGTGGGGGAAAGAGAGCTTTGCTTGTCAACTAAAGATTTTGAATTGACTCATCTGTCATTTATTTCTGAAAAAAATTTAAAAAAAATTTAATTTTGGGGGTACAACTCAAAGGATCTTCATGGATAATAGAAGACAAGACACTCTTTCCCGCACTTTTCAATTGCTACGGTGGTGTCTGGACAACTCGCACCGATAGCAAGGCGGGGAAATGTTTATCTGGCTCGATTAAAAAAAAATCTATATGCCCTTGAAAAACCCTTGTTAAAAGCAGGGGTATTTTCAGTTTTAGGGGTTGTTATGCTTCACCTCCTTTAAGAGTTGTGTTTGTCACCATCTATATTTTGCAGTAGCGTTTGCCACGCCTCAATCTGCTGTTCTAGTTGCTGGCGACGATTCCCCTTTGGCTTAGTAACTGATAATCCACTATTGAGCATTTCTTGATATAGCCCTATCAGCCCTGTTAAAGCCGATTTGATTGCCTCCTTTTCGATGGCTCCTAACTGGTTTGATATTCCTGAATTTGCAGCTTTTTTTCAACGATCTCAACTCGATTTTTAAGTTGCTCGAGATCAGAGCGAACACCTTCAGGTGGTATTACACCTAGATACATAGCGATCGCTTCCCTTACTAAGTCAGTGCGACTTTTCCCAGTCTGCTGCGCTATTTCGTCCAACTGTGCCATCCATTCTTGAGGTAATCGAGCACTAGCTAGCGGCGATTCTGCCATTTTACACCTTTTGTATACGCTGATAACAAATTTACTTTTATTAACAGTGACTCCATAAAAATGTTACATTGTATTGTGTATACGATGTATACAGTTAGTCATGAAGGGTCAGTTACCAGCGGCACAAGCTTGGCCGCCTCCCGCTGGCAACTGTCTCCCACCTAGTCAGAAAGGAGACACTTTAATAATGCCAAACAGTGACATAGTAATTGCAACACCTCAAAAGTTAAGAGGTGTGCAATGAACGAAGATTTTCAAGTAATCCTTCGCCAAGCCATCCCCGATGATGCTCACTCCTTTCTACTACCCACTAGCCTTGTAGCATCTGGGTACGGAGTCAGCGAATCAAGTATTCGCAGCCAAAAAAGCCGCCACAGTGATGAACTACTGGAGGGCATTCACTGGATTAAAATTCCAGTCAACAATGGACTATTTAAAATTATGTGGACACGTCGCGGCGTAATTCGCCTGGGACTGTTCATCGAATCAACCAGAGGCAGAATGTTTCGGGATTATGTCGAAACATTAGTGCTGTCACATTGGAACAAAACTAACACACCTCCAGCAGAAGTGCGATTCGTTGAAGTGTGAATCACGGTGAAAGTCCGTACATAGCACTTCGGCGTTGAGCCAAGATACGTGTAAAAAAGTGCAAGATAGAAGCGCAAAGCCTTGTCAGTTATGAATTTCAGAAATTTTATTCAATTGGCAAAACAATAGCTTGCTCCCAAGACGGCGGAACGTTCTGCAAATCCACCACATAATCCCCATAACGTTTGATCTGCCTAGTCAAATAAGGACTCAAACTTGCTAACAAATCCCGGTTAATCTTGTACCCTTCAGCACTTAACTGCTGCACAATCTGCGAAATATCCACAGCATTCTGGAGAATTACCGCACTCGCTACTAAGTCAAGATACTTAACCCGCTTTTCCTGCTCGCTAGGATCATTCTCCGTAATCACCCCATCCTTACCAAAAAATAGCCAGTCTAAAAAACCGTGATAACTTTCTACCTTATTGGTACAGGCAGTAATCTCCTGACGTAGCCCGCAATCTGAAATATATTCCAACAAAAACATTGTGCGAATCACCTGTCCCAAACAGCGAAAAGCCTGATAAAGACGATTTTTGCGACTGTAACTGCCCAATTTGCGTAAAATAGTCGATGGCATCAGTTTACCCGCCTTAATCGACAACACCACACGCATCAAATCTTGCCAGTGGGTGTGAATTAGCTTCCAATCCACTACCCCTTTGAACAATGGGTCAATATACTCATAAACATCTTGTGAACTAGGGCGTAAGAAAGTATAGTCCTGCCAGTTACGGATACGCGGCATTAACTTAATTCCTAACAGATAGGAGAGAGCAAACACCGGAGCCGATTGTCCCTGAGTATCAGCGTGCAGAGTTGAGGGCTGAATATCTGAGGTATTTTTGAGCAATCCATCTAAGATATAAACTGCTTCCCAAACGCCACAATTAATAAAGTGGGTGAACAGCGCGATGTAAGTATCCGAAACATGATGATAAGCAATCCCACCATAACCGCCATAGCGAATGTGGTACTCGCTTAACAAATTGTTCTCGTAAATCTCAAACTTACTACCGTCCGCCGCCGCTCGTTGTCCTGTTCCCCAACAAGAAGGCAATTGCAGTTGATTATAAGCATTGATCATATCCCTGATTGCTGCTTGCAACTTATCAGCAGTGATATGACGACGGTGAATGTAAGACAGCATATGGCTGGTAATTCCGCCTCGGCAGTGACGAGCCGTTTGGTTAGGCCCCAAATTGCAACCATAGCCAAAAGTCGTCAGGATATAACGTGTGCCTGCTTGAGTTAATTTCGCTTCCGACCCCGATATCGGGCCAAAATGGCGAGTCCAATGTAACCAATGCTCGACATTGCATAAAATATCCAATAAACTGCGTTCCGGCAATCGTTGTAAAATAGCTGATTCTAATTGGAAAGCCTCTTCAGATTGGGGTTGAGTTACAAGCCGCTTGAGTACAGGTTCTCCCTCCCTGTTAATTGTTATCTGGTCACTATTAGAACAAATTTGGTCTACTTCACGAGCCAGGAGCGTCAACTTTTGTTGAAGATATTCCACAAATTGAACACTATCGGCGGGAATTTCCAACGACTGACAGTATTCTTCCACCAGAGAAGAACATTCAGACCAAGGTAAAAGTTGTTCTCGGAAATCTGCATAATTTTCCGACCCCACTACGCAAGCATCGCCAGTCTTCAACTCAGAAGCCAAATGCACAAACAAGCAAATTTCTAGCTGAGTTCGGACTAGGACTTCTGTATCTCCTTGTTTCGTTACCACCAATCGTCGCCAAGCATCGTTGATAAAACTCAAATCAATAGTCGCAGGCAACCACTTGGCACGACGGTGTTCCTGTTCAAGTACAAAAGCCATTGCATCAATCACAGATTCATCGGCAGAAGTAGAGCGAATATCTAACGACCTAACTAACTCGAATAACAGCTTACGGTAGCGGCTATAGAATCGCCATAACAAAGGTAAGTAATTATGACTGTTGTAAGCAGTAATCTCTTCGCACTGCTGCAATAGTAAAGCTGTACCACCATGAACCTGTAAAACCGACTGGACTTGACTTCCTAAAGTCATCGCATCAGGAGTTTCATCGGAGGCTGTTAAAATTTCTGCCAACACTCCTAATAGAGATTGTGTCTGGGTTAAATGCTGTTCCCGCGGTTCGATCATAAGGCTTGACACCCAAGTAAGTCCTAATCGCTTGTTGATAATAACGTTTTGAGCGAACTGAAGGAATAGCCGATACCTTAACGCTGAGATTGAGGCATTTCCGCAAATGAGCAATGATAGCCGTCGGAACTGATTCTATGTCTGTGAAATAACCCAATCGTTGAAACGATTTCAGCATTACCATCAGTGCCAGCAATCCTGTTGGTGTTCGTACATTAGAGCGCACAAACTTAATTTCTTCTGTTGTTGGGGTATACAGTTCCGCCAGTTCCTTAGCCGAAGGTAAAGGTTTGAACTGTGGATAAGCAGTACGCTCAATTGATGTAATGGGGGATAGTCTCCAACTCTCACTCAGCTAGTACAGAGTATAATATCTACTCAGCATTTCTACTCAATTACCCAGAAAATCACCGGAAAAACTCGCGCTCTTTTTGTCCAAATTAACAATTAAATATTATTGTTGATTAAATAATTAAGTGCTTGTTTCGCTACATATTCTGACCGGGCTGATGTCACTTTTTGGTAACGTAATGTTGTCTGGATATTGGCGTGTCCCATCAAAGCTCTTAGTTCTTCAATTCCCATTAATCCTACTCGTTCTGTAGCAAATGTATGTCGTAAATCATGCAGACGTATACCAGCTAGCTCTGGTACAGGTTTAATTAATTCAGCCCAGTTTTTATGAACGGTACGATAGCTTAAACGGGTAACTTTATAACTACAAGGATGTTGAGCGGTAAATAATGCCGATATAGAGCTTTTGTGGCGATAATAACGCAAATAATGTTCTAAAGCTACTTGAGCATCTTCACTATAAAAACACCAACGTGACTTATTACCTTTACCAACCACGTAGAATTTGTGATTGCTCAAATCTATGTCAGTAAGGTTGAGGGCTAAAACTTCTCCAATCCTAGCTCCACTGCGGTGTAGGAGTTTTACCAATGCACGCATTCGGCTATCGGATGCCACTACCTGATACAGTAATTGAATTTGAGTAACGGTGAGATAACGAATTACTTCATCGGCTAAATGTTCGCCTTTTTTCGGATCAGGTTTTCGCCGTCGCAGCCGAGCGATAGGATTAACTTTAATGTAACCTTGTTCAACAGCGAAATTGAATAAAGCTTGAATAATTGCTTGATGTCGATGATGGGTAGTATAGGCTAAATTATCTAAGCTATCTAAATATTCAGTTAGTGCCTTTCGGCTGAGAATTTCTACAGGCATTCGCCCATATTCTTGCAATAAAGGTATTAATGTTCCTTCGTAAGAGCGAATAGTGTTTGGGGCTAATCCCTGTCTTTCTAAAAATTGAGTAGTTACTGTAGCTAAAGATACAGACACTTGGTGGAAATTATTTTAATAAACGATTTATTAACTTTAAAAGATTGACGTAGAACCAACAGTTAATTAAAACACATTTTTATGTCGATTTCAGAACATACTAATTTGCCCCAAGAACAAGAAACCTTAGCTAGTTTTGTGCAACGAGTGCGTGCTAGTTTAGGGTTGAGCCAACACGAAGTTGCGCTGAAGGCTGGAATTCATTTGCAAAGTTTGGGAAAAATTGAACGAGGTCTAACTTCGCGGTTAAATTATAAAACTCTCAATGGGTTGGCATTGGCTTTGCAAACCCCAGTTGAGTATCTTGATGCTGTGAGTAAGGGATTACCACTTGCTGCAACTACAGAATTAAAATTTTGTCCACACTGCTGGACTCCCGGTACTGCTCCCGATCCACTTTGGACTCATGCCCGTGCTAAATTTTGTTGCTTTTGTGGTTTTCAACTGATCAATCGTTGTCCTAGCTGCTCTGAACCCATCTCATCAATGAAATTTCGCTTCTGTCCTTTTTGTGGGTGTTCTTATAAAGCTAAAACCACTGCTGGTTAAGGCTTTGCGCTTTTATATTGCACTTTTTTACACGTATCTCGGCTCAACGCCAAGTTAAATCTCCCTTGAAGTAAGGCTTGAGCCGGATGAGTGCGAAAGTCTCATGTCCGGTTCTTAGGGGAGGGGAGAGAGGTGACTCTCGAACCTTACCCGACACTTAATGTGAAGCACCTAGAAAAGCGTCTTACATGAAAGCGAGAATCTGAATAAATCTCGACTTAACCACCTTTAAACCCGCAGCATTATTTAATGGATAGCTGCATAACCGTCGGGTTGGTGGTAGGCGAATTGGTGACACCTAATGTATCAATTAATCTGAGGAACGGAACGAGGAAAAACGTCTCTAACTTCTCAGGGTTGACAACCAGAGTGGAGGGAAATGATTAACCCCTTACCGGAAAGAGACGGGTAGGATGAGGGCGGAAATTGCCCTCGGCGACCGAGAAGTCTAGAAATGGATTAGACCATGCGTAGACAAGCGGACTGCCTCTAGTTATCAACTAGATAATACCACTGGGATTGGTAGCAGGTCGTATTGACGCGGACGGGTAAGCTCCCAAGCCCCGATGAACGGCTAAGAAAGGACTAGGTGGAACATAGACTGATAATTTAAGGAAAACGCACGTCATGCGAACAAGTTGAACGGACTGAAGCTGTAACTGTCCAGCTTAAAGGGGAATACAAAGCTCTAAATGTACGGAAGATTCAAGACGGTGGCGAGGTGGAAGTCGATTCCTGAAAACGGCTTATGAAGGGGATTTTGGGTTTTAGCCCAGTTACCCATAGGTTGCTAGGAGCCGGATGCGGTGAAAGTCGCACGTCCGGTTTTGAAGGAGAGGTGCATCGCAGTAATGCGGACATCGACTCTAACCGTATTTGCTTTACACCTACAGCGTTTGGGGTTTATTTGGGCTTGAACTTTGTTCAAGTCCCGTTAATAGAAGGTAGTGAGGTATTAACTTTAGATAGTGATTTTAGAATTTATCGAAAGAATAAGAATGATCTAATTGATTTGATTATTTTTGATAAGTTATAAACACTGCACAAGTCCTTCATTGGAATAAAGTTAACTAACACCCACAGTGGCAACTGTTAGGAATAGGGCTATCGCCCTTTATGAATTAAAGACGATGGGGCAAAAGGAGTCTATTTTATCCCTGTAATCAGTATTCATACAGCTTTCACTATTTTAATAACTTTTCGTTACTACAAACAGTTTTAACTACTACAAACAGTTTTTAGTATTATAAACAAGTTTTCAATAGTACAAACATTTTTAATAATTAATAAGTTTTAGTTACTATAAACAGTTGGCAATAGTACGGCAGTTTTCAGTAAGAAACGCGATAGCGTTTTTAAAAAGTTAAAACAATTAACCCCTTGCATTTTATAGCAAGGGGTTAGGAATGTTATGCGTTATTGCCAAGACTGGAGTTTCGAGATTTCATCCTAAAATACCAATAACAGCTTTATTTTGTATCACTTGACATTATCCTCATTAATTTAATTGTTGAAACTACCAACCTTTAGACTGTCCCAACTGCAAAAGTGCGTCTAGCATCTGTTTACCTTTGGAGTAATTTGTTCCGCCCTGTTTCAGTACATCCTTGATAATCTCGCTGTCGCTAATCCCTTGCTGTTGCAGTGCCGTTACAGCTAGATAAGTAGGTCTATAACCTTCCATTTCCTCGTCTGTTGCAGGTGTTACAGCATTGGCTGTTGCAGTCGTTAGAGAATCCGTTACAGGTTCGTTAGTAACTTCGTTATCCCTTGCTGTACCGTCGTTACGCTCGTTATAACTATTTGACTGTTGCAGTGTAACGGGTTGCTGTTGCGAGGGTTGTAACGCTGTAACGGCTTCTGATTGATACCGTTGTTCCTGTACCCATTGCGAAGTGGCTAACTGACTGATAAAGTCTGCTTTTTCTGCCTGTTCTATTGCTTTCAAAAGTGGTGTAATGCGCTGTAACTGATGCCCTGTTGCAACGGCTGTAACACCGCAACAGCTAGTAATAAACAAGGAAAGATAACGCAGTGAAACGCTAAATTTATCTTTGGGATTGGGGAACAGAAATGGGCTAGATGACCAAAGCAACAGCCCTATTACAGTTGATGAGCCACCAACTAAAGCGAGTAAGTTTCTATTGCTTCGGAGTTGATCTTGAGGCGACGATATTTTTATCATGCTACGTGCCTCCAAGTTCTACCTCTTGCTATGTTCCCAATCGTAGTATCGTAAACACCATATAATTTTGCTATTTTAACCCTGCTCATTCCACCGTCTAAAAGCCTTTTTATTGCTGTTACTTGAGCTTCGTTAAGCTTGTTGTTTCCGTTCCTAGAGCCTTTTGAGTTTCTTCCTTTTGCAACACAATCTTTTATATTTTCTGCCAGAGTTCCTGTAGATAGGTGAGCAGGATTAACACATTTACGATTGTCGCAGTTATGTAGGATAGCTAAGTTACTAGGTATTTTCGTTTCATTGAAAAACTCAAAAGCTAACCTGTGCAGTTTCAGGCTTTTTTTAGTGCCATCATGCCAAGCTTGTAAACGCCCATACCCCTTAACATCTAAGTACTTTTGTAACTCATGGCAACCAGTCTTAGAATTAATCTCGACAATGCCTGGAGCTAAAAAACGCCGTAAAAGATAGAATTGTTCTTCTTGTTCCAGATCATAAAAACTAATAGTTAGACTTACTGTATCCATTGAATTATGCTCCCAATTAAAGTAATTGTAATTATGGTGATAAGTCCACCAATATACTGTTGATAGGTTATCTGCATTATCTCACTAAGGTAATCGTCAACCAGCCCTGCAACTACAAAGCACAAACTAACAACCACTACAAGCCAAAAAGCATAAGCTTGGAACCTTGGCACAACGTAAGCTGTATAGCTGAACAATCCGCAACAGCTAACCCCAATCAGAAAATAACCACCTAATTGAATACCTTTACCCATGATGAAACTCCAATAAAAAAGGGTAGTGAAATTAATCACTACCCAAGGTTTTAACTATTAACAGCCATAAGATTGTTTGATGGCATTAATCGCATTAGCTGCATTAACTTCTGCTGATTTAACTTCACTGTGCATTTCTGCATAATGAGGGCGCAAACTATGTAAATCCTTAGCTAATTGAGCATCAGCTTGTTTTTTTTCAAGCTCAGTCCGAGCTACTTTCGATTGGTAGCGACGGTGTGTGGTGTGTACAGTGGTATCAGAATCTTCAATATTTTTCAGGGCTTTATAAGCACTAACTGAAGCAAGAGCTTGTACTTTCTTTTGCTTGGCTAAGATGCGTAATGCGTCTGCTTCAGCTTTATTAAAGTAGCGGGGGGCTTTGACAATTGGCACAGTTCTCACACTGCTAAAGTCTGCATTATTGGGGGTGATAACATCTTTATCAGTTGCAGCTAGAACCTTATTAGTAGCGAGGTTATGGTTAGTACCATCATTTGCTAGTTGTCCACCTGCCTCAGTTGAGATGTTAGCTTTGTTGCGGGTGATAAATTTCAGTAGTCCCATGATTTAGTTCTCCTTAGATTCAGTTAGTAAATTTGTTTGATTGCCACTTAGAAGCAGTTCTGGATTACAAGGTTTTAAACCCAGTTCAGTCAGCAAGGTTACGCACTCAGTCGATGTCATGGGTTTTGCGATCGCAATTCCGATATTGCGCGTAACAGCCTTGTCAATGCGTCCGATTAACCCTTGTGTAATGGCATTTGAAACGCTCTCGACCAAAGGAATGTAACGCTGTAGTGGGTCATGCGCTGCGGGTGACTGCTGCGGTGTTGCGCTATCCGTTTCACTGCTTGCAACGCTAATCGTTTCACCGTCTGAAACGCTAACCGTTTCACCGTCTGAAACGCTTGAAACGCCTTGCAGAACGTCTAAACCTGCTTGTGTCCAGAATGTCGATCCGTCCTGGTTAATCCAGTGAGTACCCTCAACTAGCAAGTCAGCTTTGCGCGACTTCCAAGTGCGTAGCGTTCCGGCACTCACGCCTAATAATTCAGCAGCTTGGGCAGTGCTAAGGACTTCGTTGCTCATCACCGCCTACCCTCGATAAAACCTGCAAGCTTACCAGCACAGACATCTTTATCGGTTTGAAGCTGTGCGATTTTCTGCTGCTGTAAGTTGTCAGCCTGTTGCAACACTGCAAGCTGGTTAGAGTTCCAGCTATGTTGCAGAACGTTTATGCCGATGCTGCATAGGAATAGAGGGAATAGCACAGAGGTAGCGTTATCGCTGTTGTTATTGGAGGAATCTTGCATAATTCCCTCCACAGTGCGATCGATCTAGTACTTTTTCATTCATCATTAGATTTGTCTCCTATCTGCTTTGGTTGGTAGGAACTAAGCGAGTGTGCAGTTTTCCAGGCTTGACACTCGCCTAACACTTATTTACCCATTATGTCACAATAAATTTGTAACATAATTACAATGCTATCGTGACATAATGGATATGCTTCTAGAAAGGAAACCTTTGATACGTTGGAAGCTGCGCGAATTAATGGCACGAAAACGGGTCAGTATCCGCAAGTTGGCAGAATTGACAGGAATGCACAGAAACTCTATAAACCATCTCCGAGATTTTGACGTACTGCCCCAGGTTGGAGCAGAAACACTCGAAAAACTTTGCAGAGCCTTACAATGCACACCCTCAGATCTCATTGAGTACATTCCCGAACCTGAAGAAGAACAAATTTAGCGATCACACCTGAACAGATTTATATTGGGATTAATTAAAATTTTTTAACAATGAAAAATTTAACAATTTTTAACATTTCTATGCCCTTTGGTACAGGCAAACCACCTTTTACACAATAAACTCCTAGCTGACTTTCCTTTCGCAGGCATCACCCAAACTAGAAATTATCTCGCTATCTAGCTAAACAATAAAATAATAGTTAAGTAGTGCGTAAACACGCTTGTTAAACGTAGCTAAAAGCAGGGCGAATGGGGCAGTAATAGGGGGAATTGCAAATGCAAACTACAGAAAAAAAGGACATTACATTACCTCCCCACAACTGGGAAGCATTGGAGCAACTAAAGGGAGAAAAGACCTTTCTCTCTTTTAAGTATGGTGGAATTAATCTTGCTGCGCTTGTCTTGATCCCGTTGCTCGGATATCCAGGAGTTTTCATATACGCATTGGCGTACAAACCCCTAGACCGAATTCTAAAGATTGCTCGGCTCATCGGAGTGATGTGCCAAGTGTTGAAAGAGTTTCAACACTTGGGAGTGCAGGTTTTTCCCACTTTAGAAGTGCCAGGTCAAAAAAACCCACTAGATTTATTGGTAAAAATTCCGAAGAAAGCTCATATCCTCATATCCATCCGTTCCAAAGGAGAATCAAAAATTGTTTACAACGAAGAAAAAGAAGCGCTGTATGTGAAACGAAAGAGGAAAGGTCTGAAAGTCTGGAAACCTTGCCCTCTTGTTGAATTAGGAGATTACACTAATTGGCTAAATAAAAATAGAGAATTATTTGGAATGTCTTCAAGAGAGGTTCGCAACGTCCCTCTAGCAAAAGTTTTAATTTTGTGGAAGCCAACCCTAATTGACGATCGTAAAGATGAATATTATACCACAGTAGGATCGTTAAAAGTTTTGATTTTGAAAAGAAAAGGTGCTGCTTTTTTGATTCCTGAAGAGGATATAGTTAAATTTATTAAGGCTTTCCTTGCTAGTTATGAGGAGAAAGAAACATAAAAATCGTTTAATAATTGTTATCTGTGTCGTGTGACGACACAGATGGTTCATTACAAACCAGGAATCGGACGCTCATAAATTTCAACCCAGAGCCTATTCCGATCTCAATTGTAAACTATCGTTGCTCCTGTAGCAACGCTTGTGAAGCAGCACTCGTGTAGCAACACAATCAGCACAAATACTTATTTGTCTGAACACTTGAGATTTGATAGGTAGCGTCCGGCTCCCCTCATCACACAAGGAGCGAGCAATGCAACAGCTACCAAAGGCGAAAACCCAGCCTACTAAATGGGTTATCCAGGCTCAAACGTTAAGAAAGCAGCAGCAAACGGCTGAAATTTGCGCCACGCTTAAGTTTGAAGCCAAACGTCAATTAGGCGATCGCGTTCCAGTATCGCCACAAGATTTTTCAAAATTAAATATTCATACCTCCCTGCAAAATGGAGGTGTGGCATGAGAGTGGATGGATGGTTAAACGCCTCAAAAAGAGATGGCGCTTGCCCCCTGTGTGACCACCTCGACTGGTGCAGCTTCACAGAAGATCACCAAGCTGTACTGTGTAGACGGACTGATGTTGCACCCCCTGGATGGGAACGTACTAAATCAGCTAAAGATGGCATTGGCTTTGTTTTCGTAGTTAAGCAGAACTCAACCCAACAAGACCTTGAGCAATGGCAACGGGAACGCTCACTACAACGCAAGCAACGAGAGCAGGAGGAAAGAGCAAAACGTGCTAAGTCGCTGTCGCTGGTAGAGCGCGATCGCCAATTCCGTAAACTGCTAGATCAACTTAGTTTATCAGCAGAAGATAAGGCAGATCTACAACGTCGCGGTCTAACTGATGAGGAGATTAAACTAGGCGGGTTTAAATCAGTAGAAGTTTGGCAGAAATTAGATTTTGAAGTTGATCATCGGCTACCAGGAGTTAACCTAGATGGGCGCAGCCTCAACATTAAACCAGGTGATGAAGGCTACCTATCCCCTATTAAAAATGCTGATGGCTTGATAATTGGTTGCCAACTGAGGCGACGCGCTCAAGACGATTCTGGACGTTATCGCTGGTTAACATCGGCTACTCGTAAGCGTCCCAACGGTGCAACATCGCACTTACCTAATGGAGAGCTACCGCTCTCAATTCATAGACCTATCAAGCTTAAATCCAACGCTATTGGACTGCTTGAGGGAACTGGTGTTAAACCGTTTTTCACAGCACAACTTCGTGGTCAAGTTGTTATAGGCGCTGCTAGTGCTAACTTTGCAGGCAGTAAAGAACAGTTCAAGGAAGCACTTAACAAGCTTTCAACTGAACTGGATAGCAAGGAAGTAATCTTATATGCAGATGGGGGAGCTATAGCCAATCCTCACGTCATGCAACAATATCGTACCAGTTATAAACTGGCAACAAAGTTAGGTTTTCACGTATTAGTTGGATGGTGGGGTCAATTTACCAAAGATGATCCAGATATTGATGAATTACCAGCAGAAGTAGAAGTTGAGCTAATTACCTGGGCTAAATTTGAAGGCTTACTTCATAGAGAAAAACGCGAACTAGAACAACTTTCAACCTTCATTAAAGAAACCTACAACAAAGTAGCTCATAAATTCTGGAAGCGTACAGGAGAACTGCCACCAAAACCACAGCCAAACCCAAAACCAAAACCCGTCAAAACTGATGCGATAGTTTTACTAAGTCAGTGGCAACAGTGGTTGAATGCTAAATCTCCAGTTATCCCATACAAACCAGGCTTTTTACCTACGGAAGAAGAATATCAGCAACTCGGATGCCCTAAAATTGAGTTTACTGGTGGCGATCGAAACTTGCTAATTAAGGAAATTTATCAGAAATGGGATAAATCGCTAATTCTTGAAAGTAGCGATACAGGTCAAGGTAAATCACATAGTGCAGGTGAGTTAACCAGTGATTACCTAACTGGCGGTAAGGGCAGAGTATTTATTAACGACCCCAACCACCGTAACCCTACCACGCCATCGGTTGAACAGAATTTTACCGATCAACCTCCCCGTCACAATGGGTTAGCTCACGATCATGAGCGTAAAACTGCTCTTGGCTACCCGCACGTTGTTAGACCGAAAAATGGTCAAACTCCTGATATTAAAGGCAACTGTCCTGAAACCGAGACATTCCTACTCCTCAACCAAGATAAAAACTTAATTGTGCATGGTGGTAAGGGTTCACCTATCTGCGAAAAATGCCCACAGTATAAGGATGCTGAAGGTAAGGTTAAGTGTAATTTCATTCTTGAGCGTCAAGCTATTTTGAACGAAGAAAAAGAAATTAGACAACACTTAGCTCAAAGCGTTCCTGGTAGAGCAGTTGCTTTAAATGAAGCCGATAAGGAGAATAAAAAACCAGTTGATGCTTTCATAATTGAGGAAACTGGTGCTAGTCTCAACCCCTATAAAAATGTTCCAGTTACTAAGAAAGATTTTGCTCACGCCTATCAGGAACTAAAGCAGAAGGATAGTAAGTTAGCCCACGTTGTTGAACCATTACATGATGCTATTTACGAGTTATTTAATGTATTGGAAATGCCAGAGTACGGATTCAATTATGTAGATGCTCGTCAACACTTACTACCAACTATTCCTAAAATCTACCAAAGATTTAATGACGTACTTTGGGAATTATGGTTAAAGGATGGTTGGGAAGATAACACGCCTAAAACATCACCCTGGACATTCCTCATTGATACTATTTCTAAAACTTTATACCCCAATCTAGGGGCTATGCTCAACAGCCGACAGACTCCTATTCAAAAGCAAGCCATTATTTCTGACAATGTACCGCTTAACTGGATTAGCTTGGCATTAGAGGCAATTATGGAGAACCAAGCACACCTAAGAGTCGATCAGTTGGGCTTGCATATAACCAAATATGATTGGCGCTATCGCTCTACAATGAACAGCTATAAGCTAGTTCTAATGATGGACAGCACCATAAATCGGGATGAATTAGCAGTTCTGACCAAGTTTAAGAAGTCTGACATTTTAGAAATACGTCAAGTTAAGCCGGATTACTCCAACTACAACTTTACAATTATCAATGGCATTGGCTCATGTTCTAAAAAACGCAGAGCGAAAAGTGATTTCGACCTTCAAGTTAGAGTTGAGAGGACTGTAGGAAAAATACATGACACTCATAAGTTTATTGGAGTTATAGATCACCAGCTTTTTGCTAATAACTATTGGGGATATGAGGAGACTGATACTGAGATTAAACCAGGTTATTGGGGACGGGATAACCGAGGCAGCAACGACTTTATGAGATGTAAGGCGCTAGTTCTGATCGGGACACCCTTACCCAATCTAGGTCAAGCAGCAGCAGAATATCACGCTATATCAGGTAACGTTGTTAGACCCATAGACTTATTTGGTGGCTATGGGCATTACGTCAGAAGCAGAGCTAAAGCAGAAACTTATCAGGCTGTTGGACGGTCACGGGCGCATCTCAAACCAGAGCCTACCCATATTTACCTTATTGGCAATGAAGCTGTGACAACTAAAGACCTGATGCAACGTTATCCAGGTTGTACGGTCAATGAGGTAGAGATTTATGACTTCTGCTTTGAAGCTGCACCAAAAGGCGTTCAACGTGAAAGAGGGTTAGTAGAGGAGTTAATTAAAGCCATTAAAGGTAATACCTCAACGGGTTCAAAGGAGATAGCTGCAAAGTTGGGAGTCAGTGACGGTCGGGTTAGACAACTTGGTTCAGAGATATTTAAAAACAGTGGTATCAAGGGCGGATTTACTCAATTAAAAACCGCGTTAGTTTTGCTTATAGAGTCTTTTAAAGCAAAACTAACACCCCTAGAAGACCTGCCAGAAGATGCCAGATGGGTAGCTGAAACTTACCTACCGCTACTCGTTACTGAGGACTTATCAGAGGCAATGGAGTCGTTTAAATCTCTTGGTGAGGGTTTCGGTTGGAAAACCTTTAAAAAGATTCTGACTGCAACAGACGTGCATACAGTTTGCAAGCTGTTAAGCAACATCCTAGCAGCGATCGCACCCATACTCGACCTGCGAAATTTACAGGTGGAGGGGACGCAATGAAGAAAATAAAGAGCGCGAAATCTCCACAACAAAACACACCTCAAGTAGAGCAGTTAAGTTTATTTGCTCTGCTTGAACAGTTGCAGTCAGAACCAAAGCCAGAAACAAAACCAGAACCAAAGCCAGAAACAAAACAGGCTAAATCCTTTGAACTAAGGGATTACCAAAAACAGGTAATTCGAGAAACTTACCATTTCTTCCGCAATGGTATCAAATCAGTTCTGGCTTATGCTCCTACCGGAGCAGGTAAGACAGTAATTAGTTCTCAAATGATTGTCGATGCTGTCAATAAAGGACGGCGTGTAATGTTCTGCTGTCATAGAAAAAAGCTAATAGACCAAACTCAGCAAACCTTATCAGCAATGGGTATTGAGTCAGGCATTATTTGGGCAGATCACCCAACTGATTACTCAAAACCCGTACAAATCTGCATGATTCAAACCATCCAGAATCGGGAATTACCACCGGATATTGGATTGGTAATCTTTGATGAATGTCATTCCAGCATTTACTACCAAATTGCTTGGGATATCATTACACACTATTCTGGAGGGATATTTGCGCTTTCAAAGTGTTACTTTATTGGCTTAACTGCAACACCTTGGCGAACAAAATATAAAGAAGGATTTTGTCAGTTTTTCCAAGCATTAGTAAGAGCGCCAGACCCCATCGAATTAGTTAATATGGGGTATTTATCTCGTCCGAGACTATTTGGGTATGGTGGATTGTTAGATTTTGAAAAATTAGAAACTAACAATTTAGGAGATTATACACAATCATCAATGCAAGCGGTTTGTAATGAGGAGTACAACACTGAAGTTATTAAATATTTTCTACAAATATGCCCAGAGCGTAAGACTATCGCCTTCTGTGCTAGTGTTTTTCAAGCTTATAATCTAGCTGAACAATTTAACGAACTTGGCATCAAATCTGAAGTCGTTGTTGGCACAACTGCTGACTCGGAAAGGGAAGCGATTTATCAAAGGTTTGCTAGTGGTGAAACTCAGCTAATATCTAGCGTTGCTTGCTTATGTGAAGGATTCGATGAGCCAAGCGTTCAAGCTGCTATTATCGCCAGACCTACTCGTAGTCAAGCACTCTTGATTCAAATGTGTGGCAGGGCGTTAAGATTGCATCCCTCAAAACAGGATGCGATGTTATTGGATTTTGGAGAATGTTTTAAACGAGTTTGTAAACCCACTTCAAAACTTAAAATAAGTCTCTGCCCACGACCTAAACCGTTAATCGAGACTCAACTTAAAGAGTGTTTTAACTGCCATGAAATGATTCCTGTATTGTGTAAGATTTGCCCAGAATGTGGCTATGAATTTTCAGGAGATGACGATGATGACGGTGAACCAGATTCAGGTGAGCCACCGATTTTTGGTGAATTATTAGATGGGGAAGAACTTAGACAGCTACGTTATATCCGCTCTCAAATGAAACGGGCATATAAAGCTGGTAGAAACCCTGCCAAAATTAAAATGCTATTTCGTGAGAAGTTTAAATACTTTGCACCTGATGATTGGTTTGTTGGTGCTATCTTTTGCGGAAAGAACTCTACTGCTAACAAAGCTATTTATCTAGATTTCTTGTACCAACTTCGACCAACTGCACCAAAACTTTGGATTAAGTACATGATGGAACTAGAGTTTGGCAAGCCTGGTAGAAAGTATCAAACTAGCAGTGGTAAAACTTACACAGCAACTCGTAACAACCTAGAACGTAAATATTGGTGGATGGTGCTGGAAGTAGAACCAGGTAGCAGTTTCAAGGAAATTAAACAAGCTTATAGGAAATTAGCAAAACGATGGCATCCCGATATTTGTGGAGATGCGAAAGCAAAAGATGTAATGACCCTGATTAACCACGCATTTGAAAAAGCTAAGAGGTTTTGTGGTCAAGAGTAGAAAAGTGTGATCGGCTCTGTAAGGATAAGTTGAGCAGCTTGCTTAATTTATAGGTCAAGTCACATAAAAGCTTAATTAATCGTTAAGACTGTTGGTAATCCCATACGTTAGAGGAATATTGATGACAGAAGAAACAACACAACCACCCAGTTCCGATTTTACTCCCCAAGAATATATACAAATAGAACCAGTTACAGCTTATTGTAATTGGGTGTTGGGAAAACCATTTAAAGACAGTATTGCAAAGCTGGACACTGCTGGTGTAATTGCATACGTTGATCAGATTACCAGTTCGTTAACATCAGTAAATGAGGAAGCTAAACGCTTTTGGTCTGGTTATAAAGCTGGAGTACTAGGCACAGAAAAGTTAGCAGACGATGAAATATTTGCCATTGGCTACGATGCAGCACTGGGAGTAATTAAAGCCCCATTACCTAAGCGTAAACCCAAAAATGTAAGTGCATAACTTAGGGTAAGAAATGCCAAAACAGTTTAACATTGCATTTTGCTTAAAATAAGATAGTGTAAAAAGGAGCCGTCAAACCACTGGTTCTTTTCATCAACCAAATTTTGGAGTTGTTGCATAACCAGGCTCCTTACAGCTAGGTTTTCTTTCTTTTTAAGTTTTTTTGCAACACCACTGTTCTAATGTATGTATTACGAACAAATATTAAATGTAAAATATGTTTCAAGTTGTTTTTAACTCTACAAATTTAGAATTAATTCTTAAGAGTAAGCTTAACCGTAAAAAATTTTTGGATTATGAAATTAATGACGAACTATCTACGGTTATTGAAGAAATTGAAAAATATGGACACGTAGGTAATGCTAAACCGAAGAAAAAGTTAAAATTAGATGTACCAGAAATGATTTATGAAGTTGAGGGGGTAACTTTTAAACTTATCTATAGCATTTTGCCTGAAAAAAACATCGTAAAAATTTATGAGCTTGAGAGAAAATGCTATCTTCAAAGGACTGATCTAAATAGTTACTTAAAAACTGATTTTGATTACGAAAAAACTGATTTTAATATTATTCAAGCCGATAAACCTACAAAAATAATACAAACAATTGAGTTAATTTATCAAGGAATCACTACATCTTATGAAATAGGTCTTCAACTTGGGCATAAAGCTGTTAAATATAAAGACATAGCGCGTCATGGTCAGTATAAACTTCAGGCTGCTAGGGAACTTAAATTAGTAGAAAAATCTAAAATAAATGGCAAAAACTGTTATGTATTAACTGAGAAAGGTGTACTCATAGCTGCCCTTGGAGTTGAAATAAATAGTAATGGGAAATTTATTAAAAGTAATATAAATAAAGATATTAGCCGTCAGTATCAACTTATGATAAGAGCTATGTTTGATTTTCTGCCTGTTCGCTTTATTTATAAAGATATTATTTTACAAGGCAAAAACATTGAAGTTAATACAATTAAAAACCTAATTGATACAAAATTTAAACCAAATTATTACTCGCAGAAACCAAGTGGAACAAGTGAAAGAAGAGCTGGATGTTTGAAGTCATGGATGGTTTGGATAGCTGGAGTCTCTGGGATTCCGCTGGTTCATAGAGATCGAAAAGAATCTCAACTTTATATCGATCTTTTTCCTTTGAAATAAGAATATATTACTATTCTATTTCCACTAAAATTATAAAAAAAGTAAAGCCTTGGAGCAATATTTAAAAGTTATTAGTCTAATTAAAAACTAAATATTTTTGAGTTAGTATTAAACTTGCTTAAATTGGAATATTTAATGATAAAACAAAAATTAATTATGTATAATTATATTTGAAAATATTATATAGTTACTTATTAGAATAAATACAATTAAAAAATATACTTGTCTATATATTATAATTAATAAAATGACAATTTTTGGCAATATAATGAACGCAGTAAATAAGCAATTAAAACCATTTTTAAAGTGGGCAGGAGGAAAAAGGCAATTAATTCCAGCATTGGTATCAAGCTACCTCCCTAAAAAATACGATATTAATTACAATTCATACTATGAACCCTTCGTAGGTGGAGGAGCACTTCTTTTTTCATTACAACCTAAAAAAGCTGTTATTAATGATATTAATACAGAGTTGATCAATTGTTATAAAGTAATTAGAGATTCAGTAGACGAACTCATTGATGATCTAAAAAGGCATGAAAATGAAAAAAACTATTTTTATGCTATTAGGGAATGGGATCGAAATAAAGATTATAAACACAAGAATTTAGTCCAACGGGCCTCAAGAATTGTCTTTTTAAATAAAACTTGTTACAATGGTTTATTTAGAGTTAATTCTCAAGGTCAATTTAATGTACCTTTTGGTAGGTATAAGAATCCAAACATTTTAGATATAGAGACTTTGAAAGCAGTAAATAGATATTTAAACCAGAATCAAATAGAAATATTAAATGTAGATTTTCAAGAAGCTGTTAAAGATGCGAAGGAGGGAGACTTTTTATATTTTGATCCTCCATATGATCCAATTTCGGATAGCGCTGACTTTACTAGCTACGACAGCAGTGGCTTTGGGAAAGAAGAACAAATAAGATTGAAAAAAACATTTGATGACCTAAGTTCTAGAGGATGCAATGTTTTACTTAGTAATGCTTACACAAACTTCATCTTAGAGTTGTACAGTAATTACAATCAAACAAAAATATCTGCTATTAGAGCTATCAATTCAAATAGTTCTAAAAGAGGTAAAGTAGATGAAATTCTAATAAAAAACTATAAATAATTTTTACTTTTTGTTGAATAAGTTGTTTTTTAAACCTTTACTAAAGGCTGGTTATGACCAATTACCATGTGGTTAAAAATATTATATTGAGTGAGGAAGAACACAATACAGATAAAAGTTTACGTTCTGCTTCTGCTTCCAATGAGAGCATTCTGCGTTTTGACTTCAAAATATTAGCAAATACCCTTAATAAGGGTACAGAGTATCGGCTAGATCAAGACTGGCTTATTGATAAGAGTTCAGATGTTACAAAAAATCAGTTACCCCAACCTGACAAACTGGATTATGCCTTGCTTAGGGTAGATGGAGAGCCTGGAAATAAACCAATTGGGGCAAGTACTGAAGGTTCTGTTAAGCGAGGATGGATTGAGATACCTACAAATGCACACGAATTTAAGATCAATCAAGCACTATTCATTTTACAACACCCTTTGGGCGAACCGTTAAAGCTTGCATTCGATCTTGATGTGATTAAAGATATAGACCCGAGTGGTACCCTGATTAAATACAGAACCAATACTGATTATGGTTCCTCTGGCTCTCCTTGCTTTGATAGTAACTGGAATTTAGTTGCGTTACATCATACTGGCAGTCCAAGCTATAACGCAGGAACACCAGTAAATGCTATCGTTAAGCTCCTCGACCAACGAAACATTTTAGAAAAAATATTAAGTAGACAGCCAATATAAATAGAAATTTACGAGGTTTTAACAGTGGAGTTAAAGGGTAATCAATTTCAATTGCTCATACAAGCACTTGGAGATGCTTTTCCAGACCTGTCTAGGTTAGAAATGATGGTTCGACTACAATTAGATAAAAATATTAATGAAATTTCTGTCCAAAAGGCTTTAGATTTAGTGCTATTCGACTTAATAAAAATTGCTGATTCTGAGGGATGGTTGAAAGATCTTATTCAAAAAGCTCATTTTTCTAATCCTAACAATGTTCTTTTAAAAAATTACTGTAATGAATATCTTTATAACTATTCGCTAAAAGAGAATTCACCTACTCCATCAATTGAGAAGGGTAACCAATGCTCGTCTTCTACAATACTGGGGCAAGAGCAAGCTATGGTAAAAAAACCTCATGAATTATTAAACCCGTGCAATTTTGATTTGAGCGAATTAATTAAACAATGTTTGAACATATTAGACGAAAAGCAAGGAATTGTAGGATTGGCAGTGTCCTATGACCAAGATCCTTTTCTAAAATACTTTTGTGAGCGCTTGAAGGACAGGCTTGGTAAAAGTAACATCTCTTGTAAAGATGCTTTGACACTTAATTACTTTACTCCTGTAGACCAAGCAGTATCAATTATTAAACGATACAAATCACTATTACAAACGCACGAGGTCATCTGTCCTATTCGAGTTCAGGTGTCTGACTCAACTTTAAGCCATGAATTTTGGCAGAAAGCCTCGGCTGAATTCAACAATGATTTTGAATATCGCTTAATCATAATTATGGTAGGCAGTGAAAGTATTTGTTTCCCAAAAGGTGTAAATCAGATAAGTTCACCAACGTTTACAAAAGCAGATGCTCATGATTGGATTGTTGATGTTACCAAGGCTATGGGATGGGAAGATCATGTTATAGATGAGTGGAAGTCTTTAATGAAATCAGACTGTCTTCAAAGTGACACGAACAATGGTTTTCTGGATGTCAGATTGGTTTATGAGCATTTAGTTGATACTATTGATCTTCTGCAAAAAATGCCGTCAGCAGACAATTTCATAACAACACTTAAGCAAAGGATTCAGGCTTATGTCTAGACGTTATGTTGATACATCTTCTAGTTACTCTTTGCTCGATTACCAAGAATTAGAAGAATCTAGAGAAATTGAATATATTGAAGTCGATACTGTAGTCGCGAATAAAAGAAAAAAAAAGCTGATATATAAAGAACCTTACTTACCTGATAACAAGCTAGTTGAAGCAGTCAATCTGGCGATCGCGTTAGGTCGCCCATTACTGTTACAAGGTGAACCAGGTTGTGGTAAAACGCGTTTAGCCTATGCTGTTGCTTATGCCTTGGGTTTACCTTTAGAAGAAAGCTATATCAAGTCCACCAGTCGTGCCCAGGATTTACTATATATTTATGATGCTGTCAATCGCCTTTATGATGCACAATTAGGGATCAATACGGCGCGTACAGAGGACAACAAATCCCGCAGTCAAAAAATTCAGAACTATATTCGTCTAGGTTCGCTAGGGCGAGCGATCGCCCGTGCTCAGAATGGGCAGCGCTCAGTAGTACTGATTGACGAAATTGACAAAGCAGACCTTGACTTTCCAAACGATCTATTGTGGGAGTTGGATCGCTTGGAGTTTAAGGTCACTGAAGATCCAGAGATACATTACAGGGTGGACAAACCTGAATTACGCCCAATTGTATTTGTCACGCACAATGAAGAAAAAGCATTACCTACTGCTTTTCTGCGCCGATGTATTTTTCACTACGTTGAATTTCCACAAACAGAAAACCTTTTACAACAGCTTTTAGCAACTCACGAAATTGCTGACCAAAACCTAAGCAACAAGGCAATTAAAGTTTTATTAGAACTTCGCAAACTCGATCTCAGCAAGCGACCGGGATTGAGTGAACTGCTGGACTGGGTGAGTTATCTAGAAGCGGTAAGAGCCCCGATAGAGGAACTCAACAAACTGCCACATCTGGGAGCGTTACTAAAGCAAGATAGCGATCACAAACGCGCAGTGGAGGCTTTTGCCCAGCTGTGAAACAGTCACCCAAGTTACCTCAGTTTCTCTGGGAGTTATTCCAACGGCTACGTCGTCGTGGTTTTTCACTGAGACCAGATGACTATGAAGCATTGCGGCAGTCTTTGAGGCTTGGCTTCGGTTGGTCGTCAAAAGAAGCACTGCGTGACCTTTGTAATTATTTATGGGCAAAGTCACGCCAGGAGCAGGAAGTTCTCACTGCCCTATTTGATCAACTGGAACCAGGAAACGAAGATTGGCAATTCCCGTCTGCGTCAATAGAAGTTGCTTCTGATAATTCCACTGACCTATCAGGACAAGATTTAGATGATAATGAGGAGGAGTTTGAGGAGACAACTCTAACCCAACCTTGTCGGAGCTTACCTCCGATCTCATTGAAAGATGTACGAGTATCCAAACGTCCGTTTATATTTGTACCGCAGTTTCCATTAACCGATCGAGAGGTAGCTCAGGCTTGGAGGCGGTTGCGCCGTCCTATGCGGTCAGGCCCCTTAACAGAACTGGATGTAGAAGGAACAATTGCTCGTCGTTGTCAATTAGGAGTTGCTGCTCCAGTTGTCTTAAAACCCAGATCCCGCAACGTTGCTCGGTTACTTTTGCTGGTTGATCGTCAGGGTTCAATGGCTCCTTTCCATGGCTTTTGTGAAGAGGTTTGCACAGCAATTCAACAGGCAGGCAGATTGGAAGAGACTGCGATTTACTATTTTCATAACGTTCCTGCTGAAGGTGCCAATGAGCAGGTGCTAGACTCCCTCAACAACAAACTCTTCCCAGTTCTCGATTCCATTCTGCCCCAGATTACTCCTCTCACAAAAGATTACCTGTACAAAGATGCCAAATTGCTCACTCCTGTTGCGTTGGAGGAAGTCCTTCAGAAATATGCTACTGATGCATTTGTAGTAGTGATTAGTGATGCAGGGGCTGGGCGCAATCATTACAATGTACCGCGTCTATTAAATACTATTTCGTTTTTCAAAGCTCTCCGCGCTTACAATTTATCCTATGTTTGGCTCAATCCTCTACCTAAATCTTATTGGAAGAATAAAAATAATACGGCTGCCCAGATAGCACGCCATGTGCCGATGTTTCCATTGGATCGGGATGGCATCCACCAGGCGGTTAATGTACTACGCGGACATCAATTTATAATTGAGAAGCCCCTATGACTACTACCTTTTCTAGCAAACTGGTTGAGCGGCGCTTAAATGATTTTAGGCGTCGATGTAGTGAGTATGGGGATACAGCTGTGAAACTGGCGTATCACGCAGCCTTGCCAGTTGCTTTAAATCCTGAATTACTGCACTTTTTGCGAATTAACTTCTTTCTAGATCCACCAACTTCACTCCCTTATACCGTTGAATTTGAATTTCTCACGTCTGGGATGTGTCGTGAGATTGATGACGATCTCTATGAAATAGAGCCAGAAATTCGCAATGTATTGTTGCAAAGATTGAGGCAGGAGTATGGTTTAGAACGAATTCGAGATGTTGCTACACTGCTGTGGCAGTATATTGAACATCACTCACCTTGGACGACGCGAAATGAACTGGAGCGAGCGCAACAACTAACGGCACTCAATTTTCTAGACCCTGTCAAAGCAAAACAGTGGTTAGATAAGGCAGAAACCAATGCCAGCCATACAGCAGGAGCAGATCGGGAATGGTTCATAGCGATGCGCCAGGAAATTCAGCAACTACATGACATTTCCGATGCGACCCCTATACACTATGAACAGATGCTAGAAACACCCGTTGGAGAGGAAATAAGCCTTGAAGTGAGCGAGCAAATGAAAAGCGATCATCTTAATTCTTTTTTTAAAATACCCTCCATTCAGGTTTTCAATATTCTTGATGAAATTACTATAGTCCCAGAACCAGAAAAGGTTCCATTTCCACAAGCTGATAAATTTGAAAGAGTAGAAAACCTGCTTTCACTATTATTACAAAAATCCTTAACCTCAGAAGAAATAACAGAAATTTACCAATTTACTTTGAGACAAACTCAATATTATATTGGTGCTGGTACATATCTTGGATTAATAAGTAAAGGAATAGATAAGGGAACCTTTAGTTTGACGGACAAAGGAAAAACTATTGTACAAAAAGACTATGAATCAAAAATCATTGAACTAATAAAAATCATTTTACAACACGAAGTTTTTAATAAAGTATTAAGAGTAGCTTTAAAGGAAAAAAAAATTCCATCGAACAAGGTTATTGTTGAAATAATGTCTGCAAGCAAACTAAATATGAATGAAGTTACTATGAAAAGACGCTCTGGTACTGTCCGGGGATGGATAGAATGGATCTGGTCAAAAATAGATTTTTGAATATAGCTGGGAGTGCCTCCTTTTAGGCAAAGTTTAATAACTTGTGTGCGTCAAAATTGGGGGTTGAGGCGTTACGCTCAAGCTGCTTGAAATTCCTAAGTTATGGCAGCAGGTTTAAATTATCAAAACCTTTGTAAGTATCGTTCAAAAAATTTTTAATCCTTTGCTTACTCAAAATACCAAAACCAGAATTATTAGCCAAAGCTTTTCCAAACGTTAATTGGAGAGCATCAACTTTATTTCTTTCCTCAAAACTAAACTGGGGAAAATCCATCTGAAGAACATTTTTCCCTTCGATGAGGTTTTTAAGCTCTTCTTCTTTGTCTATAATTTTCCAATCCTCAAAAATCACCTGATTGCGAACAAAAATATGCGTTATTTGTTCATGGAATTCATTAACAGATTCCTTAAACTTATCAAGGCTGGAATTACCACCATTACACACAAACCACTTACAAATTTCAACATTCTTCTCTTTGGCTAGGGCAAAAATATTGTTCTGCTTCAACCAAATCGAAACCGATGAATATATATTAGAAGGAAGATTGACAATTACGCTTCTTTCTGTAGCTAACTCAAAAACTTTGTCAGCACTAGAAAGCTTCTTCTCTTCCCTAGTAAACTAAACCTCATGATAATTAGGTAAATCTGTATCCCTATCAAAATAGATCTTACCGACATCAGGATTGGACAAATCTGATTCTACAAAGTGGATGCGATCGCTTAACCCCTTACTCTTGCAATATTCAATTAGCACCCGACAAAATAAACTTTTACCAACGCCACCTTTTTCACCGTCCACAAAATGGATTCTATTCTTAGGTCGTTGATTTTCTATTAATACCTCTGCTTGAACTTCAGCATC
Source organism: Crinalium epipsammum PCC 9333 (assembly GCF_000317495.1). Classification (GTDB taxonomy): domain Bacteria; phylum Cyanobacteriota; class Cyanobacteriia; order Cyanobacteriales; family PCC-9333; genus Crinalium; species Crinalium epipsammum. The sequence goes on along the minus strand of NC_019734.1, from coordinate 4,035 downwards.
AATGTCATTTTGCTTGCTACTACGTTTAGTAGAAAGTGTTTTTCTAGCTATTTTTCTTTTAGAGTCTGCCATAAAATATGAAGTGAAAATCTTGACCTGAAAATAATACTGCCGTCTTCAGTCAGAGAAAAATTCTAATACACCCGATAAAAAATTACTTGAACAAGCTCAAAAAAGCTTCTACCCAGAGTTAGAACCTTCACGACAGCAATCAAACAAATCAGAGTAAAATTTTATCTAGAACTTTTCAATCAGCCAAATATTTTACCTTTAATGCCTCAAACCAAACAGAGAGAAACAGCCCGATTGGGCTGTTATGATGTACAGTGACTAATTATTTGTCATCGGTGACAGATTAATGGCGATGTTTGGTAAGTTTTGACAGTGGTTTAGCGTTGGAAACGATTAATCATGGTTTGCCTGTTGTGCCATTTTGGAGCGAATACGCTTCGCGCACACTTCGTGAACGCATTCATCAACGTTTACGTGAAAATCTCAGTAATTTTGCGACAGCAGACAATCGCATAGTTTAATTTTAGACTTTGCTGATAATTGGATAATAATGGTGACGATCGCCCACCAATGACAAAGGCGAAACCATTAACGTTCCCAATCACCCGCCACTAGCAACCTATCAATCTTCACCAAAAATTTACATACGGTTGGTGTGCAGGCGGATTGTTATGCATTTGCTGCAATGACCTCCACAAATTTGAATATTGACCAAGCCTTTTTATCTGACACCTGCCCATCTCCCAACTCAACAAGCCGCAGTTTCCCTTCTAAGTTTTCTACCACATCGACAGAGTAAAACGGTGCATTAATAATGCTGGCTATCTCTTGTACCATAAATGGAACTTCGCCATCAGATGAGTAGGGTGTACCATTAACTATAAAGTATCGACGTTCTGTACTATGCGCGTAGTTTTCAAAACGTCGTATCGCAATGCCACCCTCAATTTCACCTCGATAAGTAGCAATTTGCTCAATAATACTGCGGACTTCAGATGGTGAATTTGCAATTGAACCTAGTTTAGCTGTGTTGGACTTCACAAAGTCCTTTACAAAATAGCGATCCCATCCAAGTTCTTCTACTTTTGCTTCTAACTCTTCGTCAACCGCCCAAAAATATGTCTCTGCTGTGAAATTTGAGCATTGTTGATACCAACCTGGTAGATGATGACATCGAAGGTAGTCATCATGGGAAGTTATTGGTACACCACCTTTGTGTTCGATTTGCGCGATCAAGGTTTTATATTTTTGCGAGTTGAGCATCCAGCCACGGTAAAGCACTCGCTCACCAGTCTGAATTCTCGGATGTGGATTGAATTCATCGAAGTCCAATGCATCAAAATCAAAAAGTGAACATTGATTATACCCAGCACTACGCACGAAAGTGAACTCTTCGTGATACGGCTCATCTGCTTGTGTTTTATTTAATGGATTTTCAGGATATAGAATACGCATGACTCAAAAATCTAATTTTTTAGACTACAGATTTAGATCCATAACTATTTATTAGCCTGCTTGTTATGAGAGTTAGGCGCGAATTTCTACTCATAGACTTTGCCACAGTAGAGGAACTCCGCGAAATCTCTCCATTGATTATATTCGGGTAAATCGTCTATTTCATCTCGATTTACACTGCCATCAAACCAAGCCAATGCCGCGCCCAAAAAACTCTCTAGGCTACTATTCTGCCAGCCGTTAGCTCCGCCCCAGCGCCAATAATCTGGATTTTCCTTTTCCAACTTCGTGGCTTGCTTTCGATCCTCAATGAAAAAAAGCTACATTGTTTAGTAGTGTCGCTTCTAGATGCACCTACTAGAAAATATTGCCAATTTCCCCTGCTGTCACCTTGCCAGGAATCAAACTGGTATGAATTGGCTCTTCAACAGATTCACTTGTAGATTCACTTGTAGCTGGAAGTTTATCAAGCTTATCCCCATTGTTAGGAGAAAATGTTTGATTCGCTACAGGAACAAACAAACTTTCTTCTATCTCCAAAGTTAGCGCCATGATTCCCAAATGTTTCTCCATCAAATCTCTTGATGCTAAGAAAGTAGAACGCAAACGTTCACGTGGTAACTTACCCTCATCAAAAAGTGCGTAAGGTAGCAAAGTCATTACCAGCAGTTCACCAACTTTATTATTCGCTTCCTCTTTCGACAAACTATTAAGATAATCAACGACAACAGCCAACGGTGTTCCCTCATAAGGTTGTAAGCGCAGGCTGAGACTTTTACGCACTCTTTTCCTTCTTGGCATTAGTAATCTCAGCTACCGTATCTTTCAATTGGTCAAACATTCCAAAGCTATCAATTAAGCGTTGTAATAGGTATTGTTCTTTATGCCTATAGTGAAGATTGAAAATTTGTTCTATCTGTTTTTCAATATCAGTAGCCCAAAACATATCACTATGGGGTAGCTTAGAGTTTTCCCATTTATATTGTGGCGGTCTTTTTCCCTTAGTGTCCCTATATGAAGAACTGGTAGAGCAATTAAAATATTTTTCCAATTCTGGCTCAATAAATGTAGCCGCGCCTCCACCAATAATTACTTCATCAGGTAGCGTAGGTAGATTCTTATCAAGCCACTTTTTGATAGTTTCCCAATAATTAAGCGTCGTCACTTCAATAGATTTAGCAATATCTCGAAGTTCACTCTCTCTTAACTTTGGATTATTTGCAGTAACAAGTGCCTTGATTGACTTCAGCTTAATCCATTCAGGATGTAACGTCCTGTATCCCGTATAAATATCACACTCGGCTTCGTATATACCCTGGAAAATAGCTGATGCTAACTGTTCACGTTCCAAACCACTAACCCGTGAACATACTTCATCAAGCATCAAAGAAAAGCCCAAAAGAGGGCTATCGCCATATTTTAAAGCGCCTTTTTCTAAATAAATTAATGTCACATTCCGATGCCCAAACATTAACACAGCTATCTTTTTAGATTGGAGCCATGCAAGACCTTCTTGCTTAATACGGATAGCTGCCAATCCTCCACCTTCAGGACGGCATAAAAAATGTGACAAATTTAACTTTCTAGATTCCCCCCGAAACTTAAAGCTTTTGAACATTAATTCAAGTTGTTCAGAAAAGCGATTGCGGTCATTGTACTCGTTCCAGGGGAATACTAAAGCTAGATAAATATTGAGCTTTTTCTTAGAAACTACTTTGTGATTCTCTAAAATTACTCCAATAGCAGCCAGCACCTTATATAAAGCATTCTCGTACTTGCGCTCCTTAATTCTGTCCTGGGGTGCAAACTTGGATGCAAATTCTCCCACTACATAAATACTGTCTTCCCACTCCAACCAAGCTTGTTGTTCCGCAGTTGGATGACCAACCCAGCCCAGTGTTTCCTGGTAACGCTGAAGTTGATCCGTAGAAATTTGCTCAACACCAGGAGGCATCAACAAGTAGCTAGGTTGTTTCCAGTTTTGAAATTGGTAGATAATTTTAGTCTGGGAGCCGCCAGTGTCGATAGAAATATACAGGTGAGACTCGTCAGCCATAAAGAAAAATAATTGTTATTAGCTGTCTAAATTAGTACAATTCCACATCCCAACTGATCTGCCTTGAGAAGTAAAAATACTACCCCTAGAAAAGCCCAATTTGTAGCACAGATTGGCACAGGAAGTACCGTAAAACTGTGCTACACGACTAACAAGGGAAGTTTTACCCTATAAAATAGCTGTGCCAAACTGTGCTACACTTTAACAAGGTTTAAAACCTTTGCCAGTCTGTGTTACAGCGTTTCTCCCCGACAACAGAACTGCTAGAACTGTTTTTTCAGCAATATTGTTGAAATATTGTGGACTCACTCCACAATTTCGCCCCTTTCAGGGTACGGCGTGACCGCCTCGAAATTATTACGTTCGTTAGAATACGTGCCACATTTAACAGCATAAACTCAGCAGTTAGGTCAAGTTGTGCGAGGTAAAGAGAACAATTTGAGGAGTGTTGGTACAGCCAAGCAAGAGGTTGAGCATGAAAAAAGTGCTGGAATTAATGCGGATTGAAGAAT
>NC_019733.1 GCF_000317495.1 Crinalium epipsammum PCC 9333 | reverse complement strand
AAACAAAGCGGACGTTCGACCTTCCACAGCTAAACGTCCGCCTTTACTCCACATATATATAGGAGCTATTTGATCATGACGGAAAAAGTACTAGAGCGATCGCACTTTGGAGGAAATCATGCAAGATTCCTCTAGCTCCAACAGCGATAACGCAGCCTCTCTGCTGATACCTCTATTTCTAGGCAGTCTCGCTCTAAACGTTCTGCAACACGCCTGGAACAGTAACCAGCTTGCAGTATTGCAACAAGCTGACAACTTACAGCAGCAGAAAATCGCTCAACTGCAAACAGATAAAGATGTTTGTGCTGGTAGGCTTGCAGGTTTTATCGAGGGGCGGCGCTAATGGCTGATATTTATTCCACTACCGACGCGGGGAAGATGCTCGGCATCAACCCAAACACCATCAAAACCTGGAAAAACCGCACCTTTGTTGAACGACTGCTCGAAGGTACGCACTGGGTTACTCAACAAAATCAAATCTTCTGGACTGAATCGGGACTAGCAGAACTTAAAGCGATAGCTGAATCGACATCTGAATCAGTACCCGATTCAACGATGAATCAGCAACCGATTCAACAGCAATCAGCAACCGATTCAATTAAAACAATGCTCCAGCCACTAGCCAAGGGTATAGCTGCTCAAGCCTTGCCTTTGCTGAGGGAACTGGTAATTGAAGAATTGCGAGAAGGTGTGCCAACTACCTTTGCTAAACCAATTACTTCTAGCGAGTGCGTAACCTTGCTGATGGATTTAGGTTTGAAACCTTGTGACCCAGCAGCATTAATCGCTGGTAATTTTCCAGCATCTTTACCCGAATCAAATCAATAACTAAGGAGAAAAATCATGGGCTTAATGGAAAAGCTGTTTGGTGGCAAGGTCAATACCGATGCACCAGGACAACTGGCTAAAGGTAGCAAAGGTGAATTAGCTATAGGCGTGGACAAAGCGTTAGCTGCTACGGATTCAAGTGCAATCAACCCACACAATGTTGATTTCTCAAGTATTCGCACTGCTCCAGTAGTACCCAAACCTCGTTATTTTACAGCAACAGAAGCCGGAGCATTGCAGAATCTAGCCACACAAAAACGCGAAATGACAGAACACACAAAGAAAGCTTACAAGGCTTTAAAAAGTGTGGATACTTCAGATCGTGTTGTTCATCAACTGCATCGTGGCTACCAGGGTAAGGTCGCTCAAAACGAAGTAGCAAGACTCAAATCTAATACCCAACTAGCTGAACAGATTCACTCGTCACGTCCCGACTATGCCCAAATGCACCAACGAGTAGAAGTAGCGGATAAAACTGCTGTTGATGCGATCGCCAAAATCAAAGAATCTTACGGCGCATAACTATTAACTTTTGGCGTGAGTTTTTAGCTCACGCCCATTTTAGCAGGAGTAGCAAGGTGGGTAAAGCATTTGAGTTAGTTGGATACTTTTTGATTGGCATATCAATTACAGGTTTATTCTCATATTCAAGCCGTGCATTTGCCAACTTACAACCATACGGCTTTTGGTTAAGTGTTGCTGCATCTCTACTTTTAATAGTGGCTGGTGTTGCAGATGATTTCTTTTGTTCAGTTCTAGGACTGAGCTACCAAAATTACATCGGTGCGTTAATTTCTGTAATTGCGGTTTTGATTGTTGGCGGGGTGATTCAATGGATAGATTGATTAGTATCAATTCCCCTCAAAACCAGCTACGTCAGAATCATTCCTTACTGCTATTAATTGGCAGTATATCATCAGTAGCAGGTTTATTGATTTGGTCTGCTAGTCCTTTTATTTGGTCTAGTTCAAAGGATAAAATCAATATCTTTTGGCGCTACTTATCACTAATAACAACTCTTGGCTGCGGTGTCACTTCTGTTATTTGCGGTCATCAAATCAACCGCATTAATCCACTGATTCAAGCTATAAATCAAGCTGAGAAAAACGACTTTCTCACACAGTTAGCGGCTAGTCAGTATCAACAGGAACAACAGTGGAATCAGCTTGCGCTTTCGCCAACATCTAGACCACCGATTCAAACGATTCAAGTCCCGCAGCCTGCCGATTCAAGCACTGATTCAAGCACTGATTCAACCTCTGATTCAAACCCTGATTCAAGACTTACCGATTCAACTTCCTCAACTTCCCAAAACTCGGAAGTGCTGGAAGTGGAGGGCTACCGCAGTTTGTACTTAGCTGTAAGTAACCTGAAACAGCAAGGTGTAAGTGATACAGAAATCATTGAATCGGTACTTGGTTTGGGAGGTAGGCGATTCAAAGAAGGGAAGGCAGCACTTGAATCTCTGTTGCAGTTAGGACAGCAAGAAGGTTGGTAATTGCGACCTTAATTATTAACCAGAATGCCACACAGACAATTGAGGAAATATATGCACAGACCATTACCTGTTTCGGAACAACAATGGCAACGAATTTTCGCTTTTATCCACTCTGAAATACTAATGACACCTCAAGAATTTATAAGTAAATGGGATGTCACTCAAGCATTCATGGCAGAAATATGTGACTGCGACGAAAGCACAGTATCTTCTTGGTTCGCATCAGGTCGAAGCTATTCTCCACCTTTACGTCACCATAAATTGGCACTAGCATTGGCAGACTTAATTCTTTCAGACTTTGAGAGATGCCTGATAATTTTAAAAGGTTACTTTTCCCTGATGGGAATCGTTAGCTAGTTCTGTACCAGAATTAATTAGCTAGACACTGTACTATTTAACCCCTGCTCTCAGCAAGGGGTTAATTGTTTTAACTTTTTTAAACGAAGAAAGCGTTGATTACTAAAAATTGCTGTCAAGAGTGAAAACTGTTGTGCTATTAAAAACTGTTCAAAATACTGAAAATAGTTTTTAATATTGAAAGCTGCTGTCAAGAAAACAAACTGTTTGTAATAGTTTTAAGTGTATAACTTTTGAATTACAACTGTTTGTCGTAGTTTAAACTGTTGCGACACTGGAAGTTATTAAAATATTGAAAGCTGTTTGAATACTGAGGATAGGAATAAAATAGACTCTATGCTTCCCCATTGCATCTAATTCATCAAGGGCGATAGCCCTGACCCATTGAAATTCTATTCAATTTTTCTGTACCCAGAAAACTCAGATTCAATTGATACAGTCACCCTCAACAATAAGCGTCACTTCTTTCACAGTGGTTACTCAAAATCCGAGAGGGTTAGATCAAATGTTGTTCAATGCAGACCCAAAGTTCTCAGTTTGTCGAGTAATTAAAGATTAAAAATTTCTAAATCAAAACTTTTAATAAGAGCAAGTGTGCATTAATAATTCGAGTGCCAAAATTTGACAAATAACCATTAAAGCACAACTACCCTTTTTAATCAAGGGAATTTTTCCATGAATTACCACTCAACTCTAGCAGTAGGGTGGTTTTTATTCTAGTATCCAACGCGCGTACATAGGCGTTAATTATGACTCTTCCCCTATCAGTTACTCATCCCCATCTAGTAGCACAATGGCATCCAACTAAAAACGGCAACCTCAAGCCAGATCAAGTGACAGCAGGTTCAGAAAGGAATGTATGGTTGTGGTGTAAAAATGAACCCGATCACGTATGGCAAGCACGAATTTCCCATCAAGCCAAAAAATTTGCCTGCCCGTTTTGCAGCAACAGAAGGGCATCTGGAACTAACTCACTCGTCCGTAAACATCCAGAAATAGCGGCACAATGGCATCCGACTTTAAACGCTCCCAAAAAGCTATCAGAAGTCGTAGCAGGGTCGGGTCAGAAAGTATGGTGGAAATGTCCCAAAGGGGAAGACCACGAGTGGCAAGCTTCTATTGTTAAAAGGACGAAAGGAAATAAATGCCCGTATTGTGCAGGCAGAAAGGCATCTGGAACTAACTCACTCGTCCGTAAACATCCAGAAATAGCAGCACAATGGCATCCGACTAAAAACGCTCCCAAAAAGCTATCAGAAGTCGTAGCAGGGTCGGGTCAGAAAGCATGGTGGAAATGCCCCAAAGATGAAGACCACGAGTGGAAAACTGATGTTCGAGGAAGAACCAAAGGGCAAGGGTGTCCGTATTGTGCAGGCAGAAAGCCATCTAAAAAGGGCTCACTCGCTAGTTTATATCCAGAAATAGCAGCACAATGGCATCCAACTTTAAACCAACCGCTCACCCCATCAGAAGTTGTACCAGGTGCCAGACAACCAGCATGGTGGCTTTGTCCCATCAATAAAAATCACGAATGGTGTGCTTGTATTCATACCAGAACACGGCTTAATAGTGGTTGCCCTGGTTGTAAGAACGGGTGGACAGTGGGAGTGATTAAATCTTTTGTCCGCTCGTTAATTCCTTATCTAGATACCTTCACCCCAGCAGAACTTTACCTGGTATTTCAACAAAATGGCATACTTCATGCCCAAGGTAAGAGTAAGGGGTTTTTAAAGGCGCTCGCCACAGGGAAATTCCCTATATCCGAAATCAACAAATTTGTTAACGACGAGCCATCACTTGTTGATGATTTCTTACAAGATAAAGAGCTTTCTTTAGAAGCACTATCCGCCGATGAGCAAGTTGTTGATAATATTGAGGCATCGGATGAATTAATCGCAGAAATCACTTCACCCGAAGCATCCGATACTTTACCAGTAGTAGAAACTTTATCAGTTTTAGAATCATTAAATCACCTAATTACTTCTGACGGAGATTCATTAGCTGTAGAATTTTTAAGGGCATCAGCTTTGGATAAAATTTGGAAACACGCTTTTGTTAATCCAGCAGAGGCTGTTGCTCAAGCACAGAAGTATACAGGTTCTGGCTATGCAGAAATGGTCAAAACGTATTTCCTTGATGAATATAATCAAGCGAGTCAACTCGAATTGCCAGATGGTTACAACTTCCGCATTGATGGCTTAATTGTTGAACCAAACTTAATGCAACGGCTTACGGCGGTAAAATTAAGCAAGTACAAGCGCATTGGCAATTTGTCTGGAGCAGGTACTGGCAAAACATTCGGTGCTATACTTGCTAGCCGAGTAATAAGAGCGAATTTTACTATTATCTGCTGCCCTAATAGCGTAGTCATTGATTGGGAGAGGGCGATTCTCAATGCTTTTCCAGATAGCGTGGTGCGTACCAAGACTTTTACACCAGACTGGGGTGCATCTAACAACGGTCGCTACCTGATTCTTAACTACGAGATGTTCCAGCAGGATAAATCTGCTACAAACATACGCTTATTACTCAATAACGATTTGCCGATAGATTTAATCGTTATTGACGAAATTCAGTTTGTCAAGCAGCGCGAATCTACTAAACTGTCGCAACGTAGGCAGATGGTACAAGCACTGCTTTATAACGCAGGTGAGCGCCATCCTGGTTTGCACGTTCTAGCTATGTCAGCCACGCCAGTTATCAACAACTTAGAAGAAGGGAAGAACTTAGTCGAAATGGTAACAGGTTTCTCCCATTCTGAACTCGATACTAAGCCAACGGTATCCAACTGCATGAAGCTGCACCAGCGTCTCGTTTCCTTGGGTATACGCTGGATGCCCAAGTATAGCGTGGATTATAAGCTAGAAGTAGAAGAAATCCCCGTAGATTGTGCTGAATTTTTGGACTCTGTGCGGTTGCTACAAAAGCAGGACAGCATACTGGAATTAGAGAAAATTCTCACCCGCGCCCGACTGCCTGTGATTAGAGAAAACGTCCGTAAAAAGACCATTATCTATACTCCTTTAATTCAAGGAATTGCCAAGATACTCAGAGATGCGCTGATTTGGGATGGTTGGAAAGTTGGATTCTATACAGGTGAAGATAAATCTGGGCGGGACAGCTTTCTTTATGGCGATACTGACGTATTGATTGCCTCGGATATTATTAGCGTTGGGATAGATGGATTCCAAGCTGTTTGTAACCGATTGATTATTAATGTCTTACCTTGGACTTATGCGGAATTCGAGCAGCTTAATGGTCGTCTGATTCGTCCAGGGCAACGTCATGAGCAGGTAACGGTGGTAATTCCGTTAACTTATGCCGATGTTAACGGAACTAGGTGGTCGTGGTGCGATTCAAAGATGCAACGGTTGCAGTTTAAAAAGTCTCTTGCTGATGCTGCGGTAGATGGGGTGGTTCCAGAGGGGCATTTACGGACACCTGCCCAAGCTTATAGTGATGTCTTGGGTTGGTTGCAGAAACTGGAAACTGGGGTTAAGGTTATTGACCGCTCTGTGATTGTAGTCCCGTTACCAGAGGATGAGGAAGTAGAGAAATTACAACGACGAAAAAGCGATTTCTCTTCTCTGAACCGCCTGTGGAACCAAACGAAAAGCGAAAATACTCACGTTCGCTTGCAGTCTAATCCAGAAGAGTGGATGCAGTATCACGCTTATTACAGGGAAGCACGTGCAGATTGGACAGTTATTCCATATATGGAAATGATTGACTGGTGTAGTCATCGTAGCGGTTACTGTATTGGTGATTTTGGTTGTGGTGAGGCTTTGTTAGCGTCTCATGTTGGAGATAAGCATAAAGTTTACAGTTTCGACCACGTTGCTATTAACGAGCAAGTTATTGCTTGTGATTTGGCTTCATTACCGTTAGCCGACAAGACGTTGGATGTAGCTATTTTCTGCTTGTCGCTGATGGGATCAAATTTTACTGATTATATATTGGAGGCGTATCGCACTCTCAAGCTTGACGGGCAGTTACACATTATCGAGCCACATTCTAGGTTTGGAAATAAGGAGCAGTTTTGTGCTGATTTGTCAGCTAATGGTTTTAAGATTATTAGTGTTGAAGAGCGGTGGATTTTTACACACATTCACGCACTTAAGTCGGAACGTTTACCTAGCGGTATCAACATCCAATTTTAGTACTAGGTGTTAGTAATACTGTCAGTTATTAAAATAGTGAAAGCTGTTTTAATAACTGACACTCTTGAAAATAGACTCCATTTTCCCCATCGTCTTTAATTCCTAAAGGGCGATAGCCCTATTGGGCATCACCGTGCCGAAAGAGGAAAATTGTACGTTAAGAAATCGGCATCAAATCCTAAGCCCTGAAAATACGTTAATTTGACCCCACTATCAAGGTGCAGAGTATACCCTATACTCTGCACCTTGCAAGAATAATAATTTCTACAAGTAAGACGGGGAAAGACTTTCAGCCTTAGCGTACAATTTTCCCGTTTTGGCACGGTGATGCCTATTGTTAGCAGTTGCCACTGTGGGTGTTAGTTAACTTGATCCCAATGAATGACTTGTGCAAAGTTTATAACTGATCAGAAATAATCAGATATTGGTACACTTCAATAGTTGAGAATCATGTGCGAAAAATTAAGCTCTAATTCAGAAGTGCCAGCGTTTAATCGTTGTGACACTCTTTTTATAGTAAGGTTCTGCCTTTTTCAACCAATCAATTAGTTCTAGAGTTCCCTGACCTAAATTTTTATTATTTTCAAACAAATAGTGAAACTCTTCCTTTAAAGAGTGCATAATTGCGATATTAGGTGAAGCGTTTTTTACTTTTAGTATTTTTTTTTCCTGTTTTTGAGATAAGTTTTTTTCAGCTTTCATCAATGTATATTTACTACCCTTTAAACTACTAAATAATTTAGCTCTTTCTTTTATATTTAGCGATTCTGCTGCTTTCTTTTGCTCAATTTTCGCCTGATTTAACTCTTCGTGAACCATCTTGGTAAGCTGCTACGCAGCTTGATTGTATAATGTCAAAATAATCAAATAAGCTATTACAGCTATATATGCCAGCCAAAAACCATCTTTCTCAAGAACAGAGAGAACGGCTACTAAAAATCTTAAAAGAGCATGAAAATCCCTATGTAAGAGAGAAGGTTCTGATTTTATTATTAATGAATGAGGGGAAAACTTACCAAGAAATCAGTAATTTTTTACAGATAGCATATCCAACAGTAGCATATTGGGCGGTGCATGGCGACCCAGATCAACTAGAAAGCTTTTTAGATGGAAGAAGAGCAGGTAATTTTACTAAAATTACCCAAGAATATGAAAACTTATTATTAGAAGTTGTTGAAAAAGAGCCAGCAGAAGATGGATATGAATTTTGGAGATGGACAGCAGCAAGACTAGCGACTTACCTGGAACAAGCAACAGGAATTAAGTTAAGTGGTTCTCAAGTGAGGAGAAGATTAGAAAGAAAAAAGTACGTTTACCTGTGGGCAAAATACAGCCTAGAGGACAAACAAAATCCTGAAAAGCGTAAAGTATTTAAAGAAAAATTAGCGGAATATTTAAAAATAACGCTTGCCACCCCAGAGCGTTTACAGGTATGGTTCTGGGACGAAAGTGGTTTTAGTTTAAGAGTGATAAGAAGAAAAACTTGGGGAAAGAAAGGTCACAGGAAGAAGGTGACGGGACAAAGAAGAAGAGGAAGAGTGAATATTATGGGAGGATTGCGTTATCACGACAAAAAGAGAATTAATTTTGTTATTAAAAAATGAAATGCGGATACATTTTACGAACAGATACAACTATTGAATAGTTTGTTATTGCAAGAATGGATAGAGCAAGGAAATCAACCTGAAAAATTTACTAAGTGTTCTGCAAAAATAATCATTGTTTTGGACAATGCCAGCTTCCACAAAAGAAAAAATATTTTAGAAAAAATTGCTACAGAAATGTCCAATATCGTTTTGGAGTTTTTACCGCCATATAGCCCAGACTATAATCTAATTGAATTAGTTTGGCATTCTGCGAAAGAATATATAGCTCATAGACTATTCGAGTCAGTAGAACAGCTAGAAAAATTGTTAAATACATTGTTAAACGAAGGAGGTCTTGTTATTAAATGGGAACGTAAGATTAAAAACAAAGGTAACGCTATTTATTAAATTTAGCTGCGTAGCAGCTAAACATAAAATCTATCTATCGTTACATCAGCATTTGGGCATAGTTGGCTCACCCAAGATTTATAGTTACCAGTCATATCCATACTTACTTCTTTGATCTGATACAATACTTTTTCTCCCCATTTCAGCATCACTTCTTTAATCACTGACTGTGTTCGTTCAGGAAGACGACGGCTCACTTGACCACAGTACAGAGCAAATTGCTGTTTTACTGCTGGCTCTTACTGATAAAATTATTGTTGATTCTGTCTCCATGCTATCCTCTACTATCACGCCAGGTAAACCCAGCAGTTTTGTCATTAACCTTTTTATTTGTCAATCAAACTAATTAGAATAAATATAATATTTTAGCATACTAACTACGGAAGAGCCAAAATTTGATGCGTTTGCCCTGGGTGAAGATATTAATAGATGCAAATCCATACAAAAAAAATGCAACAAACTGTTAATTTTTAGGTAATCTGTCTCTCCTCGTGAAATTAATTTTTACTTAATGATATAATTAGCTTTTGCTACAAATTTTACATAAATTTATTAGCTCAAAATTAATAGATAATGATAAATCAATTTGAAAGTAACTTAAATCTTCATTCCGACTTAAAAAACTCAGGTTTAAATATTCAGCAGCTTGAAACTCAATTACACAAGCTAGAGCAAGAAAAGACTGAACCTATTGCAATTATTGGTATGAGTTGCCGCTTTCCTGGGGCTGATGATCCCGAAAGTTTTTGGCAGTTACTCCGCTCTGGTACTAATTCAGCAAGTAAAATACCTGATGAGCGTTGGAACATCAAAAATTATTACGATCAAGATCCAACTGTTCCAGGTAAAATGCCTCTGCGTTATGGCTATTTTCTCAAAGATATTGACCAATTCGACGCGGATTTTTTTAGAATTTCTCCTCGAGAAGCAGGTGCAATTGACCCTCAACATCGCTTACTGTTGGAAGTTAGTTGGGAAGCTTTAGAAAGATCTGGACACGTACCAGATAGATTGGCAGGTAGTTCCACTGGTGTTTTCATTGGTCTTACCTGTGAAGATTACAACGATGTTATTCAAAAACGACCACCGGAGCTAAACAAACAACATGAGTTGTTTTTTGTGACCGGAGTTAAATCCTACGCAGCATCAGGACGGATCTCCTACACTTGGGGGCTGACGGGGCCTGCTATGACTATTGATACAGCTTGCTCCTCCTCGTCAGTTGCTATCCACCAAGCCTGTATGAGCTTGCGTCAGCGTGAGTGTGAGATGGCTCTGGCAGGAGGAGTTAACCTCATCCTCGATCCCACAGTTCATGTCTACACTTACAAAGGCAGAATACTAACGTTGGATACCCATTGCAAAGTATTTGATGCTAGTGCAGATGGTTATGTCAGAGCCGAAGGCTGTGGTATTGTCGTTCTCAAACGTCTATCCGATGCTCTGGCTGACAGAGACAATATTTTAGCGGTTATTCGCGGTAGTGGTGTTAATCAAGATGGGGCGAGCTACAGTTTTTCTGCTCCTAATGGGAAATCACAGCAAGCATTATTAAATCGCGTCCTAACTCAAACTAACATTCATCCCTCTGAAGTTAGTTATTTTGAAGCTCATGGTACAGGAACCGCAGTTGGTGATGCAACAGAGTTGACGACTATTGAACAGGTTTTTGGACTTTACCACTCTCAGGAATCCCCTATAATGGTTGGTTCATGCAAGGCTAATATTGGGCATCCAGAACCAGCGAGCGGTATTGCATCTTTAATTAAGTTAGTATTATCTCTTCAAAATCAAGAAATTGCACCTCAGATCAATATTAAGGAAATTAATCCCTGCCTTGACTGGAAAGAAACTGCTGTAAAAATTCCTACTCAAATTGCATCTTGGCCTCAATCCCGTCCACATATTGCCGCGCTGAATTGCTTTGGTATCAGTGGAACTAATTCCTGTATGTTGGTACAAGAAGCTCCAGAACTAAAACCTATTATTTCTGAGTGGAAACGTCCAGAGCATATTCTAGTTATATCTGCAAAAAGTTCGAGCGCACTTCTTCAGTTAGCAAATCGATATCGTCAATATCTAAGTGTTAATCAAGAACAATCACTGGCTGATATTTGCTTTACAGCTAATACAGGAAGGCTCCACTTACAGCACCGCGTAAGTATTGTGGGAGCTTCTGTGGAGGAAATTGAAACTAAGTTAGCAAGCTTCTATCGAGAGGAAGAAGCTGTGGGGGTTGTCAGTAGCTTCATCAGTAATCCAGAACCATCTAAAATTGCCTTTTTGTTCACTGGGCAAGGCTCTCAGTATATTGAGATGGGATGGGAACTTTACAAGACGCAACCTACTTTTAGGAAAGCTCTTGAACAGTGCGATCGCATTTTACAGCCTTATTTAAAAAAATCATTACTTGACATTATTTATCCTCAACCTGGTGCAAACTCGCCTCTAGATGAAACAGCTTATACTCAACCTGCTTTGTTTGCCATCGAATATGCTTTGTATTGTTTGTGGCAGTCTTGGGGCATTACTCCGGCTGTAGTCATGGGTCACAGTGTAGGAGAATATGTCGCTGCTTGTGTAGCGGGAGTTTTCTCACTTGAAGATGGTCTGAAATTGATTGCTGCACGCGCCCATCTGATGCAGCAGTTACCAAAAGAGGGCATAATGGTAGCACTCATGGCTTCCCAAGAGCAGATAACTGCTGCCATAGAAGAGTATGCCCCAAAGGTATCCATCGCTGCGATTAACGGACTAGAAAGCACTGTTATTTCTGGGGAGGAGCAAGCAGTTAAAGCTGTGAGCGCGAAGTTTGAGGCTGAAGGAATCAAAATAAAGCAATTGCAGGTTTCCCATGCTTTCCACTCACCGCTAATGAAGCCAATAATCACAGACTTTTTAAAAGTAGCTAACGAGATATCTTATTCGCCACCAAAGATTAGTATGGTTTCTAATCTTACTGGAAACGCGATCGCAAACGATATAGCTACTCCGGAATATTGGTGTCGTCACATCCTTTCACCCGTAAACTTTTTAGCGGGTATAAACACTCTGTATAAGCTCGGTTATGAAGTATTTCTAGAGTGTGGCTCTAAGCCAACTTTATTAGGAATGGGACATCAATGTTTACCAGAAAATTTTGGAACCTGGCTACCTAGCTTACGCCCAGGACAAGCTGATTGGCAAATACTATTGCAGACTTTGGGACAGTTGTATGTAAGTGGGGTGAAAGTGGATTGGTCTGGCTTTGACAAAGATTATCTGCGATATCGGGTAGTTTTACCGACCTATCCGTTCCAACGTCAACGCTATTGGTTAGAAACTGACAACGACAACAATCATCCACCTGCATCTGAACAAATAATTACTCAATTGAAGTCAAATGAGGTTAATTCCAAGAAAGGTAAAAAAATGCTTTCCACTAAATTAGTCAAACTTTTGGAGCAACAGCGTCAAGAACTCATTGAATTACTGCTGGAAGAAACAGAAACTGATTTTGATTTGCAAGAAACAAATTCCCAAATAAATAGAGGGCAAAATTCAACTAAAAATAAAGGCTTAAAGCAAGAAAATTCTTTAGATATCGCAGCGATTCAACAATCAAATGTTTTGCAACAGTTGAAAGCATCTAATAGCGATCGTTATCCACTTTTAAACAACTATCTTCAATCTCAAATGTTAAAGATTCTTGGTATAAATCAGACTCAATTGCCAGTAAATCTTACTTTGACTGAATTGGGATTAGAGTCTCTTTCAGCAATGGAATTACGGGAAAAAATTAAACAAAAACTAGGAATAGATATTCAGGTAAAGCACTTACTTGGAGGCATTAGCATTACTCATCTTACGGAGCAAATTATCAGCGAAATCAGTTGGGAAAATTTATGATTTTTAGCAATTTTTTAGCTATTTAATTGAAAAATTAAAAGAACGCGAGGAGTTATGCAACTGATTGATCTTAGTGTGACGATGGAGTATACAGAGGGTGAACCTGTTCCCGTTGAAATCGAATATGTGAATCACGAACAAGGGGCAGATTTGCTAGGCAAACCCGCAGGAATAGATCGCACGGCATTTCCCTCTAGTATGGGGTTATCCATTGAGTTTGTTAAATTGACAACCCATTCTGGAACTCATATAGATGCTCCCGCTCATTATGGCCCTCTATGCGAAGGGCAAACTGCTAAAACAATTGAAGATTTACCCCTTGACTGGTTTTTCCATGATGGGGTATTGATTGACTGTTCAGAAGAACCTGTTAACGAACCAATAACTGCTGCGGAAATAGAGCAAAAATTGACAAGAATGAACTACGATATTAAACCCTTTGATATCGTACTATTACGGACTGGAGCCGATAAGTATTGGAAAAAAGCTGAATACTTTACCAACTTTCGTGGTGTAACTCGTGAAGCGACTGAATGGTTAGTTGTACGCGGTGTTAAAGTCATCGGAATAGATAGCTTCGGATTTGATGCACCGTTTCATGCGATGCTGTCAGAATACAAAAAAAAACAACAGTCTGCTTGTTTGTGGCCTGCTCACATATATGGGAGAGAAAAGGAATACTGTCAAATTGAAAGACTGGCTAATCTCGACAAAATTCCTTTAAATACGGGGTTTACTGTAGCTTGTTTTCCAATTAAGATTCGTAATTGTGGAGCTGGCTGGAGTCGGGTTGTTGCCATTATTAATGTTTAAAAAATGTTAATATCATCAATTTAAATTTAAAGTGGGTTTATTGTTAACATATCAATTAATTAAAAAAGCCATAAATAGATTAACTTGAAATTGCTAGAATCTCAGCCAATTAAGTGTCATTAAATCGAAACTGGAGCAGATATAAATGAATTCGCAATTACTTTTAAAAGAGAAAGTAGCCTTAATTACTGGAGGCAGTCGGGGGATTGGATTGGCGATCGCTCAAGGTTTTGTAAATGCTGGTTCTCATGTAGTAATCGCTGCGAGAGAAAAAGGACGACTCAATGATTCAATATCTGCATTGAAGGATATAGCTAATACTATTGATGCTGACAATGGTAAAAAAATTCAAATTTCTGGTGTTGTAGCAGATGTGCGCGACCAAGCACAGGTAGATGCGATGGTAGAAGATGTAATGCAACTCCATGACCGTATTGACATTTTAATTAACACGGCTGGACGCGGGGGAGGAGGCCCAACTGTTGCCACCGATTCTGATGTATGGTACGACATCATTGATACCAATCTCCACGGTGTTTATCGAGTTACCCGTGCAGTTCTAGCGCGATCGGGTATGTTAGATCGACGCTGGGGACGCATCATTAATATGGCTTCTACTGGGGGTAAGCAAGGGGTTTTATTTGCTGCTGCCTATACAGCCTCTAAACATGGAGTAGTTGGCTTTACAAAATCCTTGGGATTAGAACTAGCTAAAACAGGAGTGACAGTCAACGCTATCTGCCCTGGTTTTGTGGAAACCGATTTGGCAGTAAAAGCGCGAGAGGTGTACTCACAGGTATGGGGAATAACTCCAGAAGAAGTTTTGAAGCGTTTTGAAACACGCATCCCTTTGGGACGTTATGTGGTTCCAGAAGAAGTAGCCCCGATGGCAGTTTACTTAGCATCAGACATGGCAGCCCCCATACTGGCACAGGCTATTAATATCTGTGGGGGTTTAGGAAATTATTAAGATTAAATATTTCCTGACTTGATTTAACAATATTTTTCGGAGAATTTCCATGCCTGAAGTTAGAGAAGAAACTCCCTTAACCATTACAGAAACCTCAACACCTAATGTCATTCTTGATGTGCAGCAAACAAGTTGCTGTATCGTTGGAGGCGGCCCTACAGGAGCGGTTTTGGCACTAATATTGGCGCGTCAAGGCATTCACGTGACGCTGCTAGAAGCACACAAAACCTTTGAGCGCGATTTTCGAGGTGACGTAGTTCACGGTGGGGGCATGGAATTGTTAGATCAATTAGGTTTAACCGAGCGCTTGCTCGATCAGATTCCCCACTCCACAGCTAAGGCAATTCAATATATTATTGACGGACAAACCATTCCGTTCGTGGAATGGAGTCACTTGAAAGGGACTCAGTATCCCTACATGACAATAATTTCCCAGTCCCGGTTAATTCAGTTTCTAACGGCTGAAGCGAAACGCTATCCAAATTTTCAGTTGCGTATGGGTGCAAACGTGCAGCAACTAATTGAAGAAGATGGAAGCATTCGCGGTGTCCGCTATCGGGGACAGGGTGGGTGGCACGAAGTGCGATCGCACTTGACAGTCGGCGCAGACGGGCGTTTCTCCCAGGTGCGTAAATTAGCAGGTATGGAACTGATCGAGACTGCTGCCCCGCTAGATGTCTTTTGGTTTCGCCTGCCCCGACACGCTTCGGAGCCAGAGGGTTTGTTTGTACGCTTGGGTAACAAACGCTTCCTTGTTACATACAACACTTATGACGGAAATTGGCAAATTGGCTACTACATTCTCAAGGGTCAATACCGTGAGATTCAGGCGGCTGGCATCGAAGCGCTACGTCAGTCTATTGTCGAAGTAGTCCCTGAGTTTGGCGATCGCGTACAGCATTTGGAGAGTTGGAAGCAGGTATCATTTCTCTCAATCAAAGTAGGTAGACTCGACCACTGGTATCGCCCTGGTCTGCTTTTGATTGGCGATGCTGCTCACGTAATGTTACCTATGGGTGGGATTGGCATCAACTATGGAATACAGGATGCTGTAGCCGCAGCTAACATTTTGATCGAACCGCTCAAGCACGGTAAGGTTGAGCTAAATCATCTAGCTAGAGTGCAACGCCAGCGCCAGTGGCAGATACAACTCATTCAGAATTTGCAGTACTTTATGCAGAGGCAAGTGAGCATCAAAGCGCTGCAATCGGGTTACACGTTCAAACTGCCAATATATTGGGGTCTGCCGCCGTGGCGTGACTTAATTGCTAGGCTGCTTGCGTTTGGAGTTTTGCCACCTCATGTGAAGGCTGAATACAGGTTGTAAGTTATAGCAGTCAGCTTAGGCTTCGCCTACAGCTTTAATTCTGCGCCTTGAGTACCAAGGTTTCAGTAATAAAAAATACCCTAACAAACCTGGCTACTGCTTTATAAAAACACTAAATAATTGCTATGTCTAAACAAAATAATACTCAATCCTCTCAAACTCTGCCGCCACGGTTAGCACTATGGCCAATGATCAGTGCCTACTATGTGCCGCAAATGATTTATGTGGCAGCGAAGCTCGGTATCGCCGATATGTTAAAAGATGGTGTTAAAAATTGCGATGAATTGGCAACAGCAACTGGAACCAACGCGCCAGCACTCTATCGCCTTATGCGCGCGCTGGCAAGTGTAGGGATTTTTGCTGAAAAAGAAGAAGGTTATTTTGATTTAACGCCAGTTGCTGTTTATCTCCAGAGCGATATTCCTGATTCGATACGTTGGGCAGCAATTATGTTTGCAGAGGAACAATATAAAGTTTGGGGAGAACTCCTGTACTCCATCAAAACAGGAGCAAGTGCTTTCGATCACGTGTACGGCATGGATCTGTACCAGTATCTAGCCCAAAACCCAGAACAGGGTGAGATTTTTCACAAGGCAATGACGAGTATTGCGATTACAAGAGAAGATACGGCGATCGCAACTGATTACGACTTTTCGTCCATTAAGACATTAGTGGATATAGGAGGTGGGCGCGGAAGTACGATCGCTGAAATTCTCAAGGCTAACCCAACAATGAAAGGAATTCTTTTCGATTGCGCCCCAGCCCTAGAAAGTGCCAAGGAATTGATAGAGGCAGCAGGAGTTTTGCAACGCTGCGAATTCACAGTTGGAGATTTCTTTGATGCCGTGCCTAGTGGATGCGATGCTTACATTCTCAAGCGTATTTTACACGATTGGGATGATGAACGAGCCATTACTATCCTCAAAAACTGTCACCGCGCTATGGCAAAAAAAGGCAAGATTTTGGTAGTTGAGCGGTTGATTCCCCTCGGTAATGAACCATTCGCGGGCAAATTGATCGATCTGGATATGCTGGTAATGACTGGAGGCATTGAACGGACTGAAAAGCAATGTCGTTCGCTGTTTGAGGCGGCTGGCTTCCAGGTGACAAAAATCGGATCAATACAATCTGATATGAGTTTAATTGAGGGCGTTCCGGTCTAGTCCGCGCTCCTTTATCGATCATTTAAAATTAATCGCAAGGAATTGACATGAAAGTTGCATTTATCGGGCTTGGCAATATGGGCAAGGAGATGGCACCACATATCCTGCAAGCAGGCCACGAGTTAACCGTTTACAACCGTACTCGCAGCGCCACTGATGGGCTGCAACAATTAGGCGCACGGGTAGCCGATTCGCCTGCCGATGCAGTGCATGAAGCTGAAGTGTTGCTCACCATAGTAGCCGATGATGCTGCGGTCAAAGACGTAATCTTTGGTACAACAGAACTTCCCGGTGCAATTGAGCAGCTTGCTAAGGATGCTATACACGTCTCTATGAGTACGATTAGTGTAGCATTATCCCAACAGCTAGAATCAGCACACAAAGCAGCAGGACAAGCCTACTTATCTGCCCCTGTCTTGGGCCGACCAGTAACAGCACGCGCGGCGAAATTATGGGTTTTGAGTGCAGGTGAATCAAAGCTAATTGAACGCTGCCGTCCTTTGTTTGAAGCGATGGGTCAGGGTGTGTTTGTAGTAGGGGACCAGCCTCACTTGGCAAATCTTGTTAAGGTAACGGGGAACTTTACGATCGCCTCAGTTTTGGAGACTTTGAGCGAAGCTTTTGTACTGATGCAAAAGTCGGGCATATCTCCCCTAAAATTTCTGGAGATTATCAATACCGCAGTTTTCAACTCCCCTGTATACGATGTTTTAGGAAAAATGATTGCCGAAGAGCAGTATGAACCAGCTGAATTCAAACTGCGATTAGGACTCAAGGATGTGCGATTAGTCCTCGAAGCTGCGGAAAGTGCTGCTGTACCCCTACCACTAGCTAGTCTAGTGCGCGATCACTTCCTTTCAGGGATGGCGCGGGGTGATGGTGAGATCGACTGGTCAGCGATAGGGCGGGTTAATGCTTCAAATGCTGGCTTGTAGTATATAGCGAGCAGACGACTCTCCTTTACCAAAAGTGATAAATTAACCTGATTTATTTGAAAAAGTTTTACGTGTAATAAATTCATAGTAAATTTTTCAAATAATTCTCATTCAAATAGGTGTTTTTCACTTTAAAAAACCAGAAACTAAATTTAAAAAATCAGCAATATAAGGTGATGAATTATGCCTCAAAGCACATTTAGTATTCCAGTAAACGCTTCTTTAACAACTCTTTGGAAAATTTTGTTAGAAAAACTGGAAAATCCTAAAAGTTATATCGCGGATGTTGAAGATGTGAAGTTTTTTGAAAAAAATGAGAATGGGATGTTAAGGGAAATAAAAGTTCGTGGTAAGATTGTAAAAGAAAGAATCACTATCAACGAGCAAGCCAGAGAAATAAAATCAACTTTAGTGGATCATCCTCTGTTTTCTGGAGATATTTTTAACAAGATAGATCTGCCTGCTCAAAACTCCAGCAATCACTTAATTCTTACTTTTAGCAGAGACTGGTATCCTTTGAATGAGGAAGCCAAAAAGGTTGATGAAGCAGAACTTGCCGCACATATGGAGCAGGTTTTGCTTCACACCAAAAATTTGGCAGAACAGCACGAGGGAAATCAATAAAAGATTATTTTTTTAAGATAATGCCAATGACACTTGGTATTATCTTAAAATTAAAGGTTTGGTACTTAAATCTTTTGAAGCTTTAATGATTTTAAAGATTGTTTGTCAGGTCAGTAAAAAGGATAAATTATTTAAAAATCGTATTCAATAATTGTAAAATAAGTCTACCAAGCTTGTTTTTGATAATAAACCGTTATTTCCGCTACTCTCAGTACAAAGGTTTGCTTTATTTACGGTCGAATTTAAAAAGACTTAATCAGATAAGCAAATAATGATAGCGTTAGCTTCTATAGTGAGTTTATTTTTAACCGAATTTGATTTTTAAAAAGTTAGTTAGTATCGGAAATAACGATATTTTAAATGTCCTAATTGTGGACATAAACTTTCTAGAAATTGCAACGATGCTTTGGGATTTTCTTTCAAAATATTGCGAAATATTGCCGGACTGGATACGCAATTATTCAGCACGCTATGCTTAAAGTATTCGGGCTTGAAGTATCAGATTCTTAATATCAAACCACAAAACAAGGCAGATTACTTATGTTGACTGAATTTCAGAAGAGAAAGCTCAACTTGCGTTTTTATATGGTTGACATTTCCAAAGATGGAATCGTAGAACTAGCCGACTTTGAACAGCAAGGTCAAAAGGTTGCTGAACTGATGGGGATTCAACCAGGTTCGACAGAGTATGATAAAATAATTTCCGCCAATATTGGTATATGGCAAACTTATTGGAAAGGCGCTGATGCAGACGGCGATAATAAAATCACCGTAGATGAATACCTGAAGTTTGCTGAGTATACAATTACGGCAAAGGTAGATGAAAAAAACAAGTTGGATCAGGTTAAAGCCCTTTTTGATGCTGTCGATCTAGATGGAAGTGGAGAGATTGAATTAAAAGAGTACACAATCTATTTGAAGGCGGTAGGCAAATCGGAAGAAGACGCTAAAGTTGCTTTTTCCAAACTCGATGCGGATGGGGATGGAAAACTTTCCCGAGATGAATTTGCCCTTGCCATGATCGAGTATCACAGAGGTAACGATCCACAAGCACCCGGTAACTGGTTTTTCGGTTCATATTGAGCGCCATCTCAACTTCAGAATTTTACAGTTTTATCGCAGTTAAATCTATTAAATTCACAGAGTTTTTCTGAAGGCAACATTTTTAATTTAGATCGAGGTAGGAGATTTTTACAGAATAGAAAGTTCCTGCCTTGGTCAACCAAATTGTGTCATTTTTTGATTAAAGCAAAAGAAATTAGAGTTATGAAAAAGCTAACCTCTGCGATCGCAGAACAAAATTACTATTAATGAGCGGGTATCGCCGCCATAAACCCGCGATTAATGTGTATAAACCAGTAATCAGCCCTGAATTGGCAATAGTTTTTGGATAATTTTCATGTCTCAAGCAAGAGAAGAAAGGATCACAACTAACAAAGAAGCCATAATTCCCGATACTATTCTCGACGTGCAAGAAACAAGCTGCTGTATCGTTGGGGGTGGGCCTACAGGAATAGTTTTGGCGCTGATTTTAGCGCGTCAAGGTATTCAGGTGACGCTGCTTGAGGCGCATAAAACATTTGAGCGCGATTTCCGGGGCGATCTGATTCAAGCTGGGGCAATGGAAATTATGGACGAACTAGGTTTGACGGAGCAGTTGCTCGCACAGGTTCCCCATTCCAAAACCAGCCAAATGGAATTTAGCCTTTGCGGTCAAACTGTTTCTTTTGCAAACTTCAGCAAATTGAAAACTCGGCATCCCTACATCACCATTATCCCACAGGTTAAGTTGATTGAGTTTCTCACAGAGTCCGCGAAACGCTATCCAAACTTTCAGTTAATTGCGGGTGCAAACGTACAACAACTAATTGAAAAAAACGGAATTATTACAGGTGTGCGCTATCGGCGGAGTGGTGGCTGGCATGAAGTGCGATCGCAATTAACAGTAGCAGCCGATGGACGCTTCTCCCCAGTTCGTAAATTAGCAGGTATGGAACTGATTGAGACCGCAGCACCAATGGATCTCCTTTGGTTTCGTCTGCCCAGACATTCCAATGAGCCAGAGGGTTTGAGGGTGCGCTATGGTAGCAAGCGTGTTTTGGTTACATACAACACATCTGATGGAAATTGGCAGATTGCTGCCGTTATTCCCAAGGGAAACTACCGCCAGATGCAAACTGAAGGAATAGAAGCGTTACAACAGTCTATCGTCGAAGTTGTTCCAGAATTTGGCGATCGCGTACACCATTTAAAAGATTGGAAGCAGACATCACTCCTCTCAGTCCAAATGGGCAGGCTCTCCCAATGGTATCGCCCTGGTTTGCTTTTACTGGGTGACGCAGCCCATGTTATGTCCCCTCTAGGTGGGGTTGGCATCACCTATGCAATTCAGGATGCTGTGACGGCGGCAAACGTCCTGAGTGAACCGCTCAAGCGTGGTGAAGTTGAGCTAAACCATCTAGCAGCCGTACAGCGTCAGCGCGAGTTTGCAATCAAAGTCATCCAAGGATTTCAGTCTTTTACGCAGAAGCGGATTACCGCTAAAGCAATGCAAGCAGATAACTCCTTGAAACTGCCCATATATTTGCGTTTGCCACTGTTGAGTGACCTTCGGGCGCGACTGTTTGCATTTGGCGCTTTTCCACCTCATATTAAGGTCAAATTCAGCTTGTAGGATGCTGACTATCAATTTACAGCTTTTAACAAAATTTAAGTTTTAGTTTTTCTAATTTATTGGAGTTATGTGAAATGTTTGAATCTGAAGATCTGATTAAGATGCGAGCAAAACTGGCTGGGGAAGCTGGTGCTGCATATTCTCAAGCAAGAAAAAATGACGTTCAAGTAATGTATAAATACTTAAATCCCCAGCCAGGAGAACACATTTTAGGATTTTGGGAAGGAAATGGCTTCTTTTGTAAATTTATTGCCGAAGCAGTTGGTTCACAAGGAAAGTATCTTGTTAGCGACCCTTCAGCCTACCTACTAGATCGTCTCAAGTCTAGATTTCCGATGCCGCAAGTTGAAATTTTAGTCAGTAGTTCTGAGGATTTAGACCTCCCTGCTGAATCTTTAGATAAAGCTTGGAGTTTTGCAACGTTTCATGATGCCTTAAGTCAAACACAAGTAGTTGCTAATATTTACAAGGCATTAAAACCAGGCGGGTTATTATTCATAGGTGACGTTTTTCAAGGAAGTTCAGCATCTAGATATTTTGACTCCATAGTGAGTAAATATCGTGAAGGCGGACATGAAGCAAAATTTTTATCGGAAGAATTTGCTGATTCTTTATGTTTTGTTAGTGGATTCAAAAGTGAAAAAGTTCGCGTAGTAGAATTACTCCAGAAATGGTATTTCCCGTCAGAAAACGATATTGCAATATTTCTTTATAAAATTTTGGCGATGAACTTATTCCCTGGAGATGAACCAGAAAAAATAGAACAAACTCGTCAAGGGCTTAAAGATTTTTTTGAAATAGAATACAACGATGGAATGTACGAATTGAACTGGCCAATGAAAGCCATTATTGCCGAAAAATAAAATGTGAATAATAAATTGTTTTTTAAGTATTTTACTTGAAAATTAAGTTTTTTAGTTGCAAAAAAACATTAAATCTCTTCACTTATGTTCAATTATCAGCATAAAATTCTTGCTATTCTTCACCTACCAATCCTACTGAGATCGCTCCTACATAGCCATCGAATATAGAGCAAAAATTGCGCCATAATTACTTCGTTAGAGCTTTTAGGCTATTATGTTATTTGATGAAAATTATAAAATTTTATCTTTTCTAAACTGTTCCGATCAATCCAGTTTGAAAAAGCCTGCTTTCGTTACTCCGCAGCAGACATACAGCTATCAGGATGTACGCGATCGCGTTGCAGCAACGATCAATTTTTTGCGTACCAAAGGTTTGATAGCTGGACAGCGCGTTTTAATGATTGCAGATAACGATCAATATGCAGTTTTCTTTTTTCTTGCTGCTAGCGCGATCAGCATTCAAGTTTTGATTCCATACAATCTCAAAGAAGCTGCTTTAATCGAATGGATTAATATCATCAAAACTGCTAAACCCAATCATATTATTTACCTAAAAAAAACGAATCAGGCACTTTTTGAAAAACTTCAAGTGTCTGGCGTTAATATGATCGAAATTAACCGACTTCAAATCGAGACAATAGATAAAGCTGCTACTAATAGCATCGTTGCAACTCCTACTTTAGTTGAGAAATTTCTAGTTTTATTTACTAGCGGAACTACAGGTAATCCGAAAGCTATCAGTCTTCAGGAAAAACTGATTGCCCAACGTATTTTGAAGGTATCGACAACACTAAAGTTTCACTCTGACGCACACATAATGATGTCAGGGCTGATGAACAATACCACTGGAATAATTTTTTCATTGGGTGCATTGGCACACAACGCTACTCTATTTTTTCCAGACAGTCCTAATGTTGCAGATTGGGCACCACAGATACAACAGCGCCGCTTAACTCATATTATGCTGCGTCCAGTCTTTATGAAAGATTTTCTTGAGGATTCACGCACAGTCAAAGCAGATTTGAGTAGCCTACAAGTCATTGCTTATGGCGCTGCACCCTTGCCTATAAAAGTCTTAGAAGAAGGGCGAAGACTTATTCCTTGTGAATGGATTCAGGGCTATGGTTTGAGTGAAACTTTCGGGCCTTTCTGCTGGCTACTAGAAGAGGATCATCAAGTAAAACGCTACGCCCAATATGTCCATTGTATTGGACGACCAGATGATTCAGTTGATGTCGCTGTTTTTGATGCTAATGACAATGAATTGCCTGCCAACGAAATTGGTGAAATTGTAGTGCGTAGTTCAGGGATGATGTCCGGTTATTGCAACTTTGAAAAAAATACTATTGAGTCCGTTAATGAATGGTTCCACACGGGGGACTTTGGGATGTTTTCTAGTGAGGGTTATCTTGTACTCAAAGGAAGAGAAATTGAGACCATTCTGACACCAAACGGTCACAAAATTTATCCCAGCGAAATCGAGAATCTTCTCTACCAAATTCCAGGTGTTGAGGAGGCAGTGCTTGTTGCTTGGTCATCCTCTGAAGCAGCAGTCAAAGATCCCGTTGTTTGCATTTATTGTAGGCAGGACTTTCAAAACGATCCAGTCGCTCTAACAAATGCTTTATCTGATAGCTTCCTAAATACTCTCAGTCCTGAAAAATGGCCAATTTTTCTTTATATCTCGCCTGAGCCTTTGCCAAAAAACCAGAACGGCAAAATTGTGAAGCGGGATATTCTTCCCTTAATTCAAGCTGAAAAAGTGATCAAATTTTCTACAATTTAAGGACGAAATCGTGAAGGCAACAATACATTCTATTCTCTGCCACGCTCCAACTAATACTGTCTATGGAATCATTTCCAATAGCGCGCGATGGCCTGACATTTTTGAACCATGTATTAATGTAGAACCCCTGGAAAAAAAGGATGGCTATGAAATTATTCGCGTTACAGCAGAAGTGAACAATGTGGAGATGCAGTGGGTTTCCCATCGGGTTTTAAATGAGGAAATTTATGGCATTGACTTTGAAACAAACCCTCCATTACCTCTGCTCAAATCTATGCAAGGTCGCTGGCGGGTAGTGCCGATGGAAGAAGGGGGATGCCTACTTTTCCTGGAACACAATTTTCAGGTAAAGGACGACGTAACAGGTTTAGTGGAGGGTGTTACCACACCTGATCAGGCGGTTGACTTTATGCTGCAAGCACTCCACCGCAACAGCACCAAGGAACTGAATTCCATCAAAAAATTAGCAGAATCATGATGAAAAATACATTTCATTCGATTGTATGCCATGCCCCAGTAGAGGCTGTTTATCAAATTATTTCCGACACCGCCCAATGGCCAGATTTGTTTGAGAGTTGCGTCAGCACAGAAGTTCTGGAAAAAGGTGACGATTATCAACTGGTTCGCATTACTGCCCAGGAAAATGGCAGAGAAATGACATGGGACACGCACCGAAAGTTTTTGCCACAGATCAATGGAGTTGATTTCTACCTACCCATACCCATGCCACTGTTGACTGATATGCAAGGGCGCTGGCGGGTTGTGCCGCTTGATGGTGGAGGAAGCCTGCTGTTTGTTGAACGTAGCTTTACTGTCAAGGAAGACGTGACTGGTTTGGTAGAGGGCGTAACCACATCAGAGGAAGCTGTCGATTTCATGATCAATTTTATTGATCGCAACGGTGGGAAGGAAATGATTGCGATTAAAAGCATAGTGGAAGAAAAAGACCACCACGAGGATGAACTTTCCTTTTCCTTTGAATCCAGTCGCGTTCTGCCCTTTGCCAAGGCAGATATTTACACTCTTTTGGCTAATGCTGCCAACTGGCCTTCGCTACTTCCCCATTGTCAGGCTGTGGATATGCTTTACGATGACGGCAGCAATCAGGAATTCATTATGGAGGTAGGAACGGCGTATGGTAGTGAGCGCATTCGCAGCATCCGTCGGTGTCGCCGAGATCTCCTGAGCATTGAGTATTTTCAGCCAGAACCGCCTCCAGTGATGAGTAGACATAGCGGCCGTTGGATGCTTAACAGTGTACCTGGTGGAACGGAGGTTTTTGCCCGTCACGAGTTCCAGATCGAGCCGAATGCCTGCCGCAATTTATTCGGAGAGGGTGACATAGCATCTTATAAGCAAAGGCTTCATGATGCTCTGGAGAAAAACTCTCTAGCCACCATTGCCGCTTGTCAGGATTATTTAGCTAGGAAGAAAGCATAATGAATACGCCATTAAGTGTCCCAGAAGAAATATACCTTGCTTGTCGGTATTTTTTGCCGCGTATTCTGTTTTGGCAATCTCAGTGGGGCGATTTGGCGATCGCTCTTAGTAATTTTCCCAAAAGTTGCACAGATGTAAGTACCCCTGAGTTCTGGGAACACTGGAAGTCGGGTTGGTCGGATCTTGGCGATCGCTATGTTGCACAAGCCGAAACCTGCTCATATAAAATGGGGCAGCGTCACCTCTTTCGCAGTGCCACCAGTTGTTACCACTGGGCGGAGTTTATGTATTTCTCGGATTCCGACCAAAAGGGGGCATTGCGACAGCGCGTTAAGGATTGCTTTGTGAAAAGCTGGGATGAAAATGTCCGTCCCCTCAATAGAGATAAAATTGATTGGAACGGGGTTGAAATTCCCTACTATTTGCTATTACCCGATTGCGTTGACCCCCATCAACCTTTACCCTGTGTAATTATGTCCAACGGTCTTGATTCAGTTACGGAAGTTGAAGTTATTACTTTCGCTGAACATTTTGTAAATCGAGGATTTGCAGCTTTCTTGTTCGACGGCCCAGGGCAAGGAATTAATCTCGGTCGTTCTCCAATTCCGGTAAATTTTGAGGAAGTGGTTGACAGTATTATTGATACATTATCTGCTGATGCACGCATTGATGAAAAGCGGCTGGGTTTCTTCGGAGTCAGCTTTGGTGGCTATATTGCTTTGCGGGTAGCAAAACATTTAGGTAATAAATTCAAAGCAGTTGTTAATCTGTCGGGTGGCCCATATATTACACCGTTTGAAAAAATGAAGCGCCGTCTCAAAGAAGATTTTCAGTATGCGTTCATGCAGCCTGAAAAAACTGCTATGCCTAACCTTTTTGCTCGTCTAACACTGGATCTATCTGGCGGTTGCGAAACAAATGTTTTGTCAATTCACGGTGAACTGGACGATATTTTTCCTGTTAGTGGTATTCAGGATCTAGATCATAAATGGGGCGATCGCCACGAAGCAATTATCTATGAACAAGAAGTTCATGTTTGCCTGAACCACATCAACCAGTACATAGTAGCGATCGTAGATTGGATGGGGTCGCAACTTACTCTTTGAGAATACAGTTTAGTGGAGCTTTCGGAATTAGTGTGCAAATGTTCAAACAAGAACATTTTCAAGTCTTATCTTCTCATAGTTCCTATGCAAAAGAAAGCACAGTTAAAAACGAAGAACCAGCCTCTAGATCGCGCATTTCTAATTTTTGGAGATGTGTAATAACCACTAACACCTAACTGCATAGTTTGTTAAACTTGCTCCCATTAATTTTAGAGTATGAATAACCGCAAAGTACATTTTATTTTGTTTGTAAGCGTATTGGTAGATACGATTGGTTTTGGTTTAATGCTCCCGTTACTACCATTTTACGCTCTGAAGTTTGGAGCTTCAATTAGCACAGTCACGCTACTTTTTAGCGTATATTCGTTGCTCCAATTTATCAGCGCCCCTTTATGGGGTAAGATGAGCGATCGCTTTGGCCGCCGTCCAACGTTATTGTTCAGCCTAATCGGTAGTAGTTTAGCTTTTCTGTGGTTGAGCCAAGCGAATGCGCTGTGGATGCTATTTGGTTGTCGCATCTTGGAAGGCATCATGGCAGCGAGCTTCCTGCTAGCAATGGTGTATATTTCTGACATTACCACCAAGGAAAATCGAACCAAAGGCATGGCTATAGTTGGAGCCGCATTTGGACTAGGCTTATGTTTGGGCCCTGCTATTAGCTCTTTTTTGGTTGGTTCGGACTCTCAAAATCCCAACTTGATGCTGCCACCTTTAATTGCATCTGGTATGTCACTGTTGGGATTTACCATTGCCTTGTTAGGTCTGCCTGAACCTATAAAGACTCAAGCCAGAACTATTGAAAAGCCACGCCGATTCGACCTTACGAGGTTGGTCGAGATACTCAATACTCCATCTACAGGTCTCCTCCTATTATTATCATTTTTGATGATGCTGGTGGGGCTGGGAACCTTGGCCATCCTTGCACTCTGGAGTAACCAAAAGTTAGGTTGGGGCCCAAAAGAAATTGGCTATGTCTATATATTTTGGGGGGTAATGTCTGTCATTGTCCAAACTAAATTGGTTGAACCGTTAACTAAAAGGTTTGGTGAAGCAAATTCACTCTTTGGGGGGCTGGTTGTATTTGGATTTGGGGTATTTTTGATACCCTTCTCCACGAACTTAGCGTTAGTTTTGGGAGCAGTTTCCCTAACAAGCAGTGGCTTTTTTCTTTGTCGGCCTCTATTAAATAGCTTGCTCTCTCAATCTGCCGGAGCGAAGCAGCAAGGTGAGGTTTTGGGATTGGCAGAATCAGTTTCGACTTTGGGAAGGATTATTGGGCCACTCGGCGCTGGGTTTATATTTGGAAGCTTTGGTTCTTATTGGCCGTTTTGGAGTGGAGCAATAATCATGGCGGTAGCAAGTATTTTGGGCTGGCAGGTGGCGACAGCATCAAACTTATCTTCTGCTGTCAGTAAGCAGCGCCAACGCAAAATGAAGAAGCTGTTTGATTTGTTAGATCATAACAAAAATGGGGTGATTGAGCCAATTGATTTTGAGCAGGGCTTTCAGGCAATTGCAGATATTAGGGGTTGGACACTTGACTCTCCAGATTATTCGATAGTTCATTCATTTTGGATTGGATTGCAGAATAAGATGCAAAGTTTAATGGATACTAATGGAGATGGAATAATTACGATGGACGAATGGCTAGAATATATGACTAGCCGTCTAGATCATAATTTTGCCGACTCCTTTACGAAACTAATTGATAGTAATGAAGACGGAGAAAATTCTCTCAAAAAACTGAAAATGTTTTATCAGGGTTACAGAATTGATACAAGCCAAGCAAAAGCAGTTTTTGAACAGTTTGATATTAACCAGGATAAAAATGTCTCCCAAGATGAGATTAGTAAAATATTAGATCAATTCATGTACAGTGATGAATTAGAAGAATCTGTAAACTTGGCTGTAGCTTCTTAGACAAACTATTTCATCCGATAATCGGTCATTGCTCATTGTTGTGAATTAAAGGATCAGTTTGCCACAACGACAAGCTTATCCTTTAAATGAACTATACTTAAATCCACCATCTTTAAGTCATATAGTAGTTCACAAAAAGACTACTATAAAGGGCATAAAGTTTTAAAAAATTCTTCATAGGGTTGGATCTAGCGATAGTGTCACGAAAGGCAAGATTGACAAATGAGCAAAATTGTTGCTTGGTTGTTTCCTTCAAAATACTTATTTGAACTAGGATAAAATTCAGAAATGAACCGATTACTGGGAGTATCTGAACATTTGAGGTGGCTGCTAGACCAAAGATGGTCATTTAATTTTATTTTGAGTGCGCGTGTTACAGGGGCGATCTCTGTCCAACAGTTAACAGATGCCTTAGCTTGGGTTCAGTGTCGGCATCCCTTATTAGCTGTGAAAATAGTTACTGAAGATGGTCAACAGCCACGATTTGTATCAGAAGGTGTTCCCAACATCCCACTACGAGTGGTTAAGCGACAAGGAGGTGAACACTGGTGTCAAGAGGCTGAAGCCGAACTATCACTTCCTTTCTCTTGGAACTCTGGGCCATTGTTGCGTGTGGTGTTCCTTCAAGGTGAAATAGTGTCTGAACTGATTATTACCTGCCACCATTCTATCGGTGACGGTTTATCAGTAATCTATCTACTACGGGACATCCTACTGGAAATTAGCACAAAAGCTACCACTCGCGAGATATTGCCAGAACTTCCTTCTTGGGAAGAACGTATTTTCTTGGCTCAGGGCAACATCAGCAATAATGTTATTGCCCCAGTAGCACTAACTGAGAAGAAAAATAAAAAAAGTGTATCTGATACAGACATGGTTTTGAATCGTGTCAGCAACCAGGAAGTAATTTCAGGAAACAAGCGTTCAAGTATACTTCACTGGTGCCTTTCTCCAAAAGATACTGCTATGCTTACTTCACGCTGCCATGAAAAGCAATCTAGCGTTCAAAGTGCTATCTGTGCTGCCTTTCTTCTGTCAATCGCCCAAGAGATGAATTCGCCAGAAGGTACAGTTCATAAGTGTGTTTCACCATGTAATGTTAGAAATTACCTTGTGCCAGCAATTGGGGAAGATTTTGGTTTATACATATCTGGTCTATTCACTTCGCATACTCTGAAGCCAGAAACTAGCTTTTGGGGATTGGCGCAAGAAGTCAAACACCAAATTAATGATTTGATAATGCCAGAAAAAATGTTTCAGTATATTCGACCAACCAAGGCTTTTCTCTCGACCCAACCAGACCCACAAATGGTTTATCAGCAAATGACGCAAAAGGGAGATCTGTGTGTTACAAATTTAGGTCGTTTGAATATAACACAGCAATTTGGTTCACTATATTTAGAGGCCATCTATGGGCCAATAGTTCAGTCTTCTGAAAATATCAAGATTGTAGGTATAGCCACCATGGAAGGTAAAATGTTTTTTACTTTTACCTTTTCAGAATCAGTATTGCCGCGAAGTCAGGCAGAGAAAATTAAAGCAACAGCAATGCGTTGCATTGCTAAAGTAGTTGCTGACAGTAACAGATGTGGTTAAAACCCATTCAAAAACACCGACTCTGCGACTGTTTACTCTCAGTTCATTGGTGCAGAGTAGTATGTATTCCCTGCACCTTGATAGTATTCTGGGTAAATAGTATTTTTTATTGCCACAACTCGGCGTAAATAGAAGGTTCGTGTCACCAAGTGCAGCGAGTAGTTGAATCATTTGCCCTGTATAAGTTTCAGCGTTTATCTATTTCTGATAAACGTCGCCAGTTTTTACGACACTTTGATAAGTTATTCCAATATTTTATTCAAAGTTATCATTTGTATTTCTTATCAATTAAGCCGAAAAAATGGGTCATTTTTACAAAACTTTACAAGGCTGCACCTGGTGACACGAACCTTCTATTTACGCCTATTATGTAAAAAATCAGGTAGCTCAAATAAAAACTTATGAAATTCCCACTTTGGCTCTCAATAGGTATATCAATTCTAGCTATGCAAGGAACTTTAACACTGCCCAAGACAGTTACAGGAATACAACCGAGTACCGCACAAAATAATCCAAGGACAACAGAGACTAAATTAAAAACTTATCTAGTACCCAAGGAGTTCTCAATTTCTTATCCCTCTAACTGGTTGGTTGAAAGAACGCAAAATCCACCAGGGACTACCCCTAGAGAACTTTTAATTATCACAAATCAAAAATTACCCAAAAGAGGAGGCGATGGTTTGCCACCTAACATTATTAAAACTGATATTCAAATTGAACGCGGAGCCTTTGAAAAAGTTGTAGCTCAAACATTCAGATCTGCAAGTGGATCGGGTAGTCGCTTGACTCAAAGAGGCAAACTTACTGTCGGTGGGCGAGAAGCAGTTAGATTATGGATTTCTGAGCCGGAAGCAGAAACTATCATTATGCTAGTCCGTTACAATAAGAATGAAACTCTCTATCTAGCAAGTTTTTACGCTCGAAGTAATCCTTCAGCTATTAACATAATTCAAAGAATACATGGCTCTGTGAGGGTAGTTGAGTGAGTAACTAAACGGGAAAATTGTACGCACTTGGCTGAAAGCCTATACCTGTTTGATTTGTAGAAATTATTATGAAAGCAGAAATAGGTTAATTACTAAAAAGCAGTGTTCTTTATAATAACTTTCGATATTTGCTTCTCCTCCCCATCCTTACTCGTTCAAAACCAAGGGCTTTGATTTCATCACTGCTCATCTTTGACAGTTGGTAATCTTTTATTTTAAGCAGCTTGCAAACTTGAACCCCAGAAAGCAGTTCAGTTTCAGTGTTTGGTGTTGGCTCACTTACGGGTTCTGAGGGTGGTGCAGCTTCAGATAAACCAGGGTCTGTTTCTAAGTCTGTTTCAAGTGTAGCTTCTACTTCTAGGGAATTTAATTTTGGGTCTGCTACAGGCGCGTTAGCGTCTATTTCTGCTGCAACTGGTTCAAGTGCAGAATTGAGTTCTAGAGCATTTAATTCTGGGTCTGGTTCATCGCTAGTATCGGGCGATTGTGCGATCGCATCTACCTCAACTACTAATGATTCAAGTTTTTCTGCTGCTTCTTCCTCTAACTGCCTAGCCGTTTCTGCCACCTCTAGGCTAACACTTCCCACTTCACTAGGTGCGATACCTGGTATGTTACTAAGTATTTGCTCAGGCTCTACCACTTCCTGCTCTAGTATATTACCTGGTATTGTTTCTGGTATATTACTTAAATCTTCTAACTTATTCTCTAAAGTACTAAGTCGTTCCAGCACTTCAGCACTTGGTAAGTCACTAGGTGTAATACTCGGTAATTTACTTAACTGCTCCTCCACAATCCTTGTGATAGTTGCCTCTAGCTCATCTGTTACTGGTAAGTTACTAAGTGAGTTACCAAAGAAAGTAGCAAGAATTTGATTAACCGCAGCACTGTACTTAATACCACCATGCTGTTTGATGTACTCCATTAAGGATTTTTCATTTCCCTTATCCAAGTACACTGCAATATGTTTTTTATCTGTTGCCATAGTATGTTACTGAGTCATTTACTTAGCATCATACTGTAATAACATACCTATAAGTAAGAGTAAACTACTGATAACAGACTGATGTAATACTAAGTTTTAACAGTTGAGTGTGATTGCACTTCAAGCGCATCTAATTGATCAAAGTATGACAAGGAATTAAGATGTAGCAGAACTGTTAGAAGTGCGACAAGGTAGTTATCAGTTGAAGTGTCACTAGGCAGTTAGAGATAGCAGTACAACACGGTAATCAGCAAGTGCAGTATAGCAAGGCAGTTAGAGATAGCGGTGTTACAAGGCAGTCAAAAAGTGCTAAAGTGCAATGCCACAGGGAAAAGAATTTCAACAATCACGGTACTTTTTACGATTGCACTACGCTAGTAGTGCGTTACTACTTACAACACTTAGTAACAGACTAGGTAGACTACGCGCGTCTTGTGCCTATTAGTAAGTGTATAGCACTTCTAACAGACTGGTACAACACTTTTAACAAGTTTGTTAACAAGGTATGACACTGGTAACAGACTGATATAAAACCGTGAATCACTTAGTATTGTTCTAGTGACAGACGGGTATAATACTTAGTAGAGGAAGTTAAGTGCTATCGCACTTTTCTAATGACCACTTTTAAAAACTGCCGTACTATTGCCCTACAACCGCCACCAAAGCAAATTAACGATGTTTAACATATCAACAGTAGCTCAACAGCCGTTAAATGCGAAATACCACAAAAATTTCAGTATTTAAGTAAGGATAATATGATTAAACCCTGACAAATGGTGGTTTAAAATGGAATTGGTTCCAAGAACGTCCTTTTTGCAAACCGTCAGTAGTTGATAACTGGATCACGAGTCGGGCAATTCTTTAGCACCGTTGCCCAAGCG
Organism: Crinalium epipsammum PCC 9333; assembly: GCF_000317495.1. Lineage (GTDB taxonomy): Bacteria > Cyanobacteriota > Cyanobacteriia > Cyanobacteriales > PCC-9333 > Crinalium > Crinalium epipsammum. Next base: position 22,184 of record NC_019733.1, on the reverse strand, counting down.
CAAGAAGTCGGCGAATTTGAGTTGGAAAACTTTATTGCACAAGACGACAGAGTGTTTGTGCCTCCTTGATGCACGCCTCGAAGATTGTCAGATCAACCGCCAAGCGCCGCCTCGATCGCAGCGATGTCGATCTTTTTCATCTGCATCATCGCATCGAACGCACGCTTGGCGGCAGCAGGATCGGCATCGGTGACCGCTTTCGTTAGGGCGAGAGGCGTAATCTGCCAGGACACTCCCCATTTGTCTCTGCACCAGCCGCACGCACTTTCCTGTCCACCGTTGCCGATGATCGCGTTCCAGTAGCGATCCGTTTCTGCTTGATCAACGGTTGCGACCTGAAACGAGAACGCTTCATTGTGCTTGAATGCAGGCCCGCCGTTGAGTCCGAGGCAGGGAATTCCCATCACGGTAAACTCGACGGTCAACACGTCCCCTTGCTTCCCCGACGGAAAGTCTCCCGGTGCGTGGTGTACTGCATCCACGGACGAATCGGGAAAGGTCTCTGCGTAAAACCGCGCCGCGTCCTCGGCAGTGCCATCGTACCAAAGGCAGATCGTGTTCTTTGCTGGCTTTTCCATGTCACTTCTCCATTAAGATGAGCCCCCTGAAACCGGAGTCAACGATGTGCTTGCAGTCGCGCACTTTATTGGCTTGGAAGACATTTCCGCCCATTCTAGCGCGAACGCTGTTGGCGAATTGGCATCATCGTGCCAAAATGGGGAAATTGTACGCACTTGGCTGCTGCTGCTTCCTCTATTCTTTCTAGTTCTAATGGTGGTGCGGGTTCCGATATACCAGGAAATGTTTCTAAGTCGGGTAGGAGTGCAGAATTTATTTCTAGGGAATTAAAATCTGGGTCTGCAACAGGCGCGTTAGCGTCTTGCTCTACTGCAACTGCTTCTACTAAGAGTGAAGGCGCGTTAGCGTCTGCTACCTTGGGAACTTCTACAGCTATAAGTGATATAGGTTTATATAGGTGAAGTTGGTAATGATTCTACTATATATGTTATATATACAGACCTATATTTTAATGTGTGATCAACATTTAATAGTAGCCAAAATTAATTAACTATCAAAAACTTCCCCAATCGCCACAACGTATTTAGCAACTGCTGATGGACACCATAGCAGGTTTGAGTGATCTTAGTGCTGTATCTTGTCAACTGGTAGGCATTGATTCTAGCAGAAGAGCAAGGAGGTGCAAAAACCGATTTCCAAACTTTGTGGAGAATGCCCCACACAGCAATATAAAGGTAGCCGAACCAATGTAATGAACGAGATGAACGGCTGACGGTGTGAAGTATATGCAATAGGAGAGAGGAATTAGGATCAAGAAAGACCCCAGAAGTGAACCCAATAAAAATTTAGTTGCTCTACTCCGCCAAGTTTGTTTAAGAGGTTCGTTGTGTTCAGATTGCATGGTCAGATACTATAACTCAAGCTGTGTCTATTCTAGGCGTTATACCAGGCAGGGCCTCATCCCCGACGCTCAGGGTGTCAGCCATGCAACATTTACCCCAATGTCCTGTGAACGTTCAGTGAACGTTCGGTGAACTTCCGGTGAACTGCATTATAATTATTTAAAAGCCCCAGCAACGCTGCAACAATGCTGGAGATAACTAACAAACCTGGTGTTGTTATGGACATTTTAAATAATACTGAGCTAGATCGGATTGGAACTAAAGATCTGATGTCTAAATATGGCATCGGCAAAACTGCATTTTATGAGCGGTTAAAAACTGCAAATGTTAAACCTGTAAAAGACGGTACTCGCTCTTGGATTAGCACTCATCAGTTAGAAGAGTTGGATAGATTGGATAGTCACTTATCATCCGGCGGAAAGCTTGAAGACTTTGTTCCTAGTCTTGCTGATGTTTCTGATCTTCGCTCGGTACAGTTCAGCGAACCATCCACCGAACAGTTCACCGACCATCCGCCGAACGGTTTGCTCGGCAGTTCATCAGACATGGTTTTAGCTGATGGACAGGGCGAAATGCAAAGGTTAATTAATGCAATGGAAGCGATCGCAATTGCTCAACACGAACCCCTACGTCATTACAAGGAACTAGAGCAGGCAGCAGCTTCAGGGTGGATTTTGACCAGTGCTGAAGTAAAACAACTTATTGGTGTAAAGCCAACAGTAAAGGGGAATGATCGCACCTTCAATCGTGGTAGTTTCAGCTTTGTAAAATCTGGGAAAGTTGGTATTCAGACTGGCTGGAAAGTGTTGAAAGTTAGCTGATCATCACTCTTTCACATTTAAAGTAAAAAGCTTCTAATTTTCAGTGGCTTTAATGTTATTGAGAATTTTGGCACGGTGATACCAAACTCAACAGAGAGAGCAGCTTTTAGTCGGCACTACGTTAGTAGTGCGTTAGTGCAATACCTAGTCTGTTACTAAGTAATAAATTCAGGAAACCATGCGGCAATTGCACGTTGGCGATGGGAACAGCAACTTCAGAAAACGCGCGATCGCCTTCCCGATATCATAGCAGATTGGGAGAAGTCAAACCTCGACACCGCAGATGATTAAAGGCTAAGTTGGGGAAACAAAAGGAATTTACGATTGAAACTTCTATGCGACTAAAATCAAAGTTTCAGTTCCTCTGCGCTACAGTCCTTAGTTTCTCTTTCCTCAACGGCGTTGAAATGCAATTGCCGACTAAAAACTTAGGGAAATGGCTAAATACAAGCAATCAAGCCTATGCCGCAAGTAGTGGTGGACGTAGCGGCGGTGGCTCATTTAGCAAAAGTTCTTCATCTTCCACCTCCGGGTCAAGTTCCGGTAGTTCTAGAAGCTCTTCGCCTTCTAATTCTACTTCGAGTCCCACAAATTCTAATCGAGGGAATACTGGTGGGCGCGTTAAGGGAGGTTCCTTCGAGAAACGCTCTGTACCTTCTAACTCTAATTCCAGTCCAAGTAACTACAACACAACAACTACTACTACGATCTATTCTTCTAGCTCAACTTCCTCTGATGAGTTAGCGTTCTCTTGGTTAGCTTTCTGGGCGGTAGTGGGAATAGCGGGTGTGTTTTTTGGGGTTTACTTTATTCTGGCGGCAATAATGAAGCCGAATAGCTCTACTAGCTCAAGCAATGAGAAGCTAGAGAATGATATTGTCACTGTCAGTAAGGTACAAGTAGCACTGGTGGCGATAGCCCGAAATATTCAATCTCAACTGTCTGATGTTGCTGTTAATGCTGATACACAGACTTCAGAGGGACTAACGGAACTGTTACAAGAAGCAGCTTTAGCGCTGCTGCGATCGCCTGAATACTGGAGTCATGTACTAGCCATTTCCCAAGTCGTTCGGAGTAGAAAAGAAGCAGAAACGATCTTTAATCAATTCTCCGTTGAGGAACGTAGTAAATTTAATGCTGAAACTCTAGCTCATGTTAATGGCAGAGTTAGCAGAAATACACCCATTAGTCCCAACCAAGATCAAGACTCCGCTGCCTACATTGTCGTAACGCTGCTGATCGGAACTGAAAATGACAAGCCGCTGTTTGATGAAATCCTCTCACCAGATGCGCTCAAGCAAACGTTAGTGCATCTTGCGGCGATTCCATCCGACCATTTGCTAATTTTTGAGTTGCTTTGGAGTCCTCAAGAGGAAACGGACAGTCTCACTTATGATCAGTTGTTGACTAAGTACAAAGATATGATTCAAATCACTTGATTAGACTTATTGCTCTTATTCGGTTAAAGGGGAAAAGCTTAATTTTTCCCTTTCCCCTTTCCCCTTTACTGGTAGATTTCCATCCTGAAGTTGAAGTGTAACAAGGCAGTCAGCAAGTGCTAAAGTGCAATACAGCAAGGCAGTTAGAGATAGCAGTGTTACAAGGGAAAAAGAATTTCAACAGTCACGGTACTTTTTACGATTGCACTACGCTAGTAGTGCATTACTACCTGCCATACTTAGTAACATACTAGAGATGTAATGCACAGATTGTATCTAGTTTTAACTGTAGAACACTTCTAACAGACTGGTATAACACTTTGAACAGACTTGTTAGCAAGGTATGACACTGGTAGCAGACTGGTACAGCACTTAGTCTAGGTAGTTAAGTGCTATCGCACTTTTCCAATGACCACTCAGAAAAACTGCCTTCAGATTGAGCTATAACCGCACTCAAATCAAATTTACGACCAATTACACCAACGGGTAATCGAATACTTGACACAGACAAACATCCCTTTTTAGAGGTGTTGTCTATGTAAGGCTTGTCTATATAAGGTCAAAAATGATTTGATTAAATCAAAAGGGCGATCGCCCTCCGGTCAAGAAAAAGCGATCGCCCAGAACCAAACATATTGTTAGGAATTAAAACCATGATACCTCCATCATTTGGGGATTTTAAGGAAGTCAACAATTTGAGAACTTCCATTCACATACTTGTAAAAGAAAACCCAACTCAAGAAATCACACAATTCGATATTGGTAGGTTTGGACTTGACCAAAACCCTGCTGCTGTTTACATTGCACGGCTGAGTCCTAAATCCCGACGCTCTCAACTTCATGCTCTTAATGTCATGGCTGGTATTTTAACCAGTGGCAAACAGGATGCTATCAACTTACCCTGGTGGCAGTTAAGGTATCAGCACACAGCAGCCCTGCGTAATCTGTTGGCTGATCAGTATGCACCTGCAACTGTTAATCGGATGCTGGCAGCACTTAGAGGTGCGATGAAAGAGTGTTTTCGACTTGGTTTAATGAATGCTGATGACCACGCAAAAGCTGTTGATTTGCAGAACGTTAAAAGTGATTCACTGCCAAGTGGACGGGCTTTAAAGAAGAATGAAATTACAGCACTGATGAAAGTTTGCGTAGATGATGATTCAGCAGCAGGTTATCGTGATGCTGCACTGATTGCGATCGCTCGTTGTGGTTTAAGGCGTGGTGAGATTGTTGAGTTGACTGTTGCAGATTTTGATTTGGAATCCGGTGGTTTGAAGGTGCGAAGGGGTAAGGGACGGAAGGATAGAATTGTTTATCTTCCTGCTGGTTGGATCGCCCTTGTTGCTGCTTGGGTCAATCTGCGTAATCAAAGGTTAGGAAATAGTGAGGGTGCATTGCTGGTATCAGTTGACCGTTTTGATCGACTTGGCTCTGTACACATGGCTGATCAATCGGTGTTAACTATTTTGAAACGACGGGCTAAACAAGCTGGGATTGAGAAGTTTAGTCCTCACGATTTTAGACGCACTTTTATATCCGATCTATTAGATCGGGGCGCTGATATCGTAACTGTGCAAAAGTTAGCTGGACATTCCAACCCTGCGACTACTTCCAGGTATGACCGCAGAGGTGAGGAGGTCAAGCGGTCTGCGATGCAGCTTCTTGATTCGCCTTATTAGAGATGATATGCGAGAGCGTTGCGCCGACCTGTCGGTTCACCCAAGTAGTGCCAAGTGTCCTGGGTTAACCCTTATGCAATGTTATGAACGTATCAAACAGCCTGTAGAGTCCTTGCCAACAGGCTTTGAACCTAGTCAACAGTAAGATATTCCTGTAAAACTTTGCCGAAAAGAATGCACGGGAATACAAATAGTCTCAACGGTTTATCAAGCTTTTACCAGCAAATGACAATAGGACAAGTGCAGTACAAGGTACAGCAGTAAATCAAGATGCAACAGTGCAGTCAGAGATTACAGCGTAGCAGTGCAGTTAAAATAGTCAGGAAGTGCAATGCAGTTAGAGACAGTAGTAAAACAGTGCAGTACTCAGTTGAAGTGCAACAGTGAATAAAGAACTTTACACTTGTCCAGTACTTTTTTTAAGGCACTACGTTAGTAGTGCTTTGGAAAGGAAAGCCTAACGGCTTCTTGTGAGAGATTGTTAGTTAATGTTAGAAACGGTTGAAACTGCAAGTCTGCTATCGCAGAGCAAACGAAAACGTCTTTTTCCACTTTAAACTTTAAACAATTGTACCCACTTCAAACTTTTAACAATTGTACCCACTTTAACGTTAAACAATTGTATCCACTTTTAACAGTTTAGTGTCTAGCATCATCAATTGCAGCTTAGAAAGTTATGCTGAATGCGCGAACCCGCGCATTCAGCATAGTGCGATTCCTTCGGATAGCTTCGCGCTTCGCACGCAGTCCAAACTATCTTCTCCTTTTCCAGTTGTGAGTATTTTTGCATATTGAACAAATGTTCTCTGACTAAATCTAAGTGCAAGCGTGCAGTATATTTCTTTCTTCAGTAAAATTTGAAACATTTGCGCTCGTAGGAATATACCTCAGAAATTCCTAGAGGATTAAAATGTGGTTGCACGATTTAATCCTCTAGGAATTATTACAGAGGGTAATCAAGGCGTATTACGGCAAGGTGATAACTACCCCAGATTTTCCTAGAGGATTAAAAATCTGGTTTTAATTCCCTAGAAATTTTTGCAGGTAGCAAGTGCCGCGTCATAAGTTTTGCACCTACAATTCCATTTGTGACTGTTGCTGTGACTGGTATTGGGGTACAAGCTGCATCTGTTCTGCTTCTGCTTGTTGCAAACGCTCTTGTAATTCCCCATTCCAACCAGCTTCGTCTAGTTCCTCTTTCTTACTGTTTGGTAAAACGTTTATTACCTCATTCGCTAATTTCTTACCCTCTTCATCGCCTTTAAAACTTACTACAACGTCGAGCTTCTCAGGATTGTTGAGAAATTCTATAGGGAGTCGGTCTAAACTTTCAGTACCGATGTACATAGTGTTATTTTCACCATAACTAGGATCTAGTGCCACTGAAGAAATAGTTTCGATTGGGTCACTGGTAAGAATTACGTTATTAACTACTTTGGTATCTTGTGGGGGTATCCAGAAGAAAGCAGGTTCTCCGTTTACTTCCTGTTCAACTTCTGGATCAAGGTTTAAATCCAGCCATTCACTTAAGCCAGTTTCAAGGTTAAATATGCAAAGACCCGTTTCTATATCTTGGAAAGTACACACGCTGAACACAGCCATCCCTTCATCATTAGCATAGAGCCATCCATCTTCGTGCAGCACATCAAGTATTTCAGCAGGCAAGCAGTATTCTTCAATTAGACGCGATCGCAACGGTAGCCAGTTTTCTTCTACGGGATTAATACTTAAATCTACTGATTCATCATCATCATTCAGGTTCGGCTCAGTTTGATCCGTTGGGTCAGTTGAAATAGTTTGGTCAGTTTGACTGTTAAGATTTGAGCCATTTTGGGGTGCGATCGCATCATTTAATTGCAATTCATGGGGTGCGGTAGCGCCCATGTTTTCTTGTGCAATACTTTCCTCAAACAAAGCTTTCACTTCATCTGGTATCAACTCCTTGAATATAGGATTATCGCGATTTAATGAGTAAATATTATTGTTCCGTTGCTCGTCCGCACGTCTAGACTCTGCTGTTTCGGCACTTACACGCGCCTGTTCTGCTGCTTGTTTTTCTCTTACTTGTTCTATTCTTTCATTAACGCGATTTTGAATAGATTCTTTCTCAAAATCATCTGAAACCGCAGAAATATTTTGATAATTTAATTTCTCATCATCATCGTATAAAGCTTCATCATTACTAACTGTTGCAGCTTTATCATCATCACTATTAGCAGCTTCATCACCATTACCAGCTTCAAGCTCTAATTCTGGGACTGATGGTAGCTGCCCTGGTAGCTCAACTTTCTTGGTATTACTTGGAGCGATCGCACCAATAGTCTCGTTATTATCATCATCACTATCAGTCGAACCAGTTGTGCTTGAGTTTTGACTGGTTCTAACTGGTGGACGACTGGAAGCTGCTGCTATAGCATCATTATCACGTTCAGGGTCATATTCTACGTCGCGATGTTTCTGCAATCCATTGAAAGTGTATGCCCTACCCAAGTTAGTGCCACTAAAAGCAACTCCATCAAGCTTGTAAGAAATACCCATTGAACCACTAACAGTTTCCTTGACCTGTACATTAATGCCCTGGTCTTTGAGGAGGTCGATCAGTTCCGGCATTGTGGGATGTTCGGCAGTTAAATCGTCAATAGTATCTTGTAGCTTGACTCGTACACTATCCTCGCCTGTTCGAGCAAGCAGTCTGCGCTCTCCGGTAGTGGGTGAACGTCTTTCCTTATCTTGGCTACTAGGTGAAGGTGTTAAATTGTAATCCTGCTCAAGTTTTTTGACTACGGCTTCACTTTTTCGATAGTCCCAATCATGGTCTGTACACTTGCCTGTATCTAACCGTACTCTACAAGCTGCAATGTGAATGTGGTCATGATCTCTATCAGTATGACGAACCACTGCATATTGATTGCAGTCATAGCCCATCTCATTCATGTAATCTGATGCGATACTAAGCCAATCTACTTTATTTAATTGGTCAGTAGAGGGAACACTTAAGGAAAAGTGACCGACAGGTTTTTGCACTTTAGAACTTAAGTGACTGCTTTGTTCTAGTTCGTTGGCTATTTCTAATGCTGTTTCTCCTACCACATTCTTACCAATCAACTCTGCACCAGGCTTTGAGAATAGGTAATTGAGCAATCCTTTAAAACTACTCCCTTTAGTGATTTTGCTAATCATATCCTCTTAATGCTCACACTTTGGCAACCACTAGCAATCAAGGTGTGAGCTTCCATTAATTCTTCTCGTAATTGTTGAATTAGGTTGTAGCTTTCTGACTGTTGAGAGTTTTCTGCTAGGTACTGATCGCTTTGCGCTAATGTCTTGTTGCTTCTGTTCAAAAATTGTATTGAGCGCGGGATGTCTAATTTTGCTGTTTCTCTAAATATGCGCTTTCGTACCAAGTCGCTAAGTGTTATTCGCTCGTCTGATGCTAGTTTCTCAGCTAAAGCGTTTTCAGTAGGACTTACCCGTATTTGAATAAGTTTGTTGCGAGCTTCCTTAGTCATGCCTAATAAACAGTCAGCAATTAAGAGATTATTTTACCTATTGGGTGGCGATCGCACTCTCTAACTTAAGATAGTTTTTAGTATTGCGAAATCGCTATCTTTACCTTATTGTCGTAAAACAGTTTAGTCAGCAAGTGCTATGCAACAGGGCAGTTATAAATGTAGTGTAACAGAGCAGTTAGAAGTGTAGTGTAACAGAGCAGTTAGAAGTGCTGTGTAACAGTAAATAAAGATACAACAATCACGGGACTTTTTATTAAGCACCGCGTTAGTGGTGCTTGTGTAAAACATTTATTAACAGTAAACTTTACTACTCAAACCCTGAGAACAAGCTGCATTTGCAAGGTATATAGCAGTTGGGTAGTGAACTAATAATTGGTACTGTGTCTTGTGCGAACGCATAGTCCAGCTTTGTTATTCCCTAATTAATTAATGGCTTGAATCGTTCCTATATAGTTATTAGTTAAAACGCTTGCTACTAACCTATTTCGCTCAGTTGTGAGTACTTTTTAAAAACTCTATTTCACTATAACAGCCTAACCAAACGGCTTGAGTTATATACAACATATAGGTTATATGACTTATACCACTATTTTATTAGTGCTATAAATTGTCTAATTATCATTAGTTATAACATAATTTAGTAAAAATAATTTAGTTGCTACATCCTTTATTTGTACCTTTACCTTATTTGTAATAGATAGAACCTATATAAATATTTCTTTTTGCGTCTGTACAACTTCTACCAGAAAAATACCGTGAATTTGGAGTGCGATCGCTTACCTTGTCTTATACTTGTCACATAAAAAGTAGTGTATTTGACGGGAGTTGGTAGCTCGTCTTTTTGTTGGGTGAGGGTGTTGTTGCTTATTGAGAATGAGTGAGAATGGCTGAAAAGGGGGTAAAAGGGGTAAATATTCTCTGATTGAATATTGTAATGACGTTGGGTATTCCTTGCTTTTTAGGTGAACAAAATTGGTGGAGGGATTGCTGCTGTTGGGGTGTGGCAGATCAGGCAATCAGCAGGCAAATTACAGGCAATTTACAGGAAAGTATTTTTTTTACAGTGGCATTTTCTGTAGTATTTAGGGGTAAAAAGTGGGTAGCCATTTTCAACTTTCCTGTAATTTGCCTGTTTTCTGCCTGTAATCTGCCTGTAATTTGCCTGTTTTGTGCCTACAGATTTTACGCTCGTAATAAGCATCACTTTTGGAAGATAGTGGTTGAAGCGTAGAGAGCGAGAATTGGTAAAAATGGGGAAGGGTGAGGAAAGTATTAAGTGAAAATAACAGTTGGAATTGATCCAGGCGCATCACTTACTAAAGTTATAGCAGATGTTGAGGGTGAAAAGGAGACTTATTTTGTAACAATGACACCGCAAATATCGTTCTCTATTGGGTGATTGTGCAGCATAATTACAAAAGTAGCCTGGGTGACTATGACTCCTATTTGTTGGGGGGCTGAGATGACATCCTTCTTGAAAACAGTTTTTGAAGGTTTAAAAACAAGCGTCATCAATAGGAAGCGTTAGCGTTCCGGTTAATTGATGATATTTTTGGTTTGTTTCTTTACTTTACGAGCAAGGTAGCAGTGTAATGAATAATAACGATAAGCCTCTTCGTAAGAAGTCTGTTGATTTTAGATTGAGACTACAACCATTAGTTGACAGTCCTGAAGCCGCAGTGTTATCTCATTTAAATTCTTTGGGGTCACGTTCTTCTAACCAGTTGATTTTGCAAGTTTTGCGAACGTGGTTTTTGCCCTTTGCATATCAAGAAAAAGATAATTTATCTGATGAGAAATTAAAGAAAGTAGCTTTAGAAGCTTGCAATGCTTTAGAGCAGCAGATTATTTACATTCGCCAGGTTTTCTTTTTGGAAAAACCGACTCCACACATTGTAATGATGAATGGTCAAAACTCTGCACAAGCACAACCATTATCTGCGCCTGAACCTGAACCTGTGCCTGAACCTAAGAGAGAATCACTAATTAAAGGGGTAGGTACTTACGAGGAGGCAGAGAGTCTCTTTGGGGATATGTGATAGTTGGTATAAAACTTAAAAGTAGCACTCCACAATCTGCAATTAACAGTTTTTAACAAGGATGGTACTTTTTAAATTGCAACCGGATAAAACTGTTTCTACTGATGGGTTTGAACAGGTTTTTTAAAAGTTGAGGGCGGTAGCCCTATAGAACTGTGGTCAAAACTTGTTGGTAGGAACTGTTGTTTCAGCTATCCCAAAATAATATTTTACTTTGGTAGGTTATTGGTATATAAAATTTATATGATGTTTTTAGTTTGTTAAGAATCATGTATAAATCTTATATAGAAGCTTATTATGAGTACGATTTACCTCATCAAAAAAGAGCTAGAGAATTAATAAAAATGCTGGCTCTCAAGGGAAATGAGAAAATTTTGGATATTGGTTGTGGCGAGGGAAAACTTACGTCTGAACTTGCTGATTATGTCCCTAACGGTTCCGTTATAGGAATAGATAATTCTGAGCAGATGATTGAATTTGCTAAAAATAAGTTTCCTGAAACTCGTTACTCTAACTTATCTTTTCAATATGCAGATACCAAAAGTTTAGATTACGCTAACGAGTTTGACGTAATTGTTTCATTTGCCTGTTTAAGCATAATTGTTAACCATACTCCCGTTTTGCTAAAAATTCATCAAAGTCTGAAAAACTCTGGCAAGGTACTATTAAATTTTCTGGGTAAAGGGAAACATAATGCTATATCAAGTGTTATTAGCAATTTGCTAACTAGCCAAAAATGGAATAAACAATTAGCAGATCAAGTTGGTTATAGTTTTTATGAAGCTGGAGAATATTCTGAGTTATTAAAAAAAAGTGGATTCAAACCTGAACGAATTGAGCTATATGAACAAAATGAAACTTACGAAGGAAAAGAAAGTTTAACTAGAGCTATTCGCACTGAGTGGGTTTCTTTAAGCAGTAGAATCCCTGAGAATTTGTACGAAGATTTTATTAGTGATTTAGTAGAAACTTATCTTAAAATTAACCCTCCAAACAATCAGGGTTTGATTCATAAACAAGAATCGTGGTTAGAAATTGAAGCCACGAAAATTGGTGAGTGAGTAGCAATTTTGAAGTCACCATACAGCAAGCGATAGCGGAGTTCTGGCTGCTTAAAATTTCACTCATCATCCACTGGTTGATCTGTTTCTCGTTCCCGCATATCGTCTCCTCCCTACTCTGACTTGGTTGGAATCTGAGGGGTTAGGAGAAACGTTTCTCCGTTCATAGCGAACCGAATTAATTTTATCAATGGCGTGGCGATCGCCACTTTCGAGCATTGGGAATATGTTGAGCTTTCTTTGCAACTGCTTGAAAACCGAGTGCAGGCTGGCGTTTGAGTAGGGGCAGATATAGGGTTCGTGTAACCAAGTACAACCAATCGCTGAAACTATTGTGAGGTATAGCTTTTGGCATATAAATCCTTCTCTCCTCTCATCCTCTACAGGTTCTACAGGTAACTTGCTCTATACGCGGTCTACAGCCCCCACAGGTTCGCCAACTTCAACTCTGAATACTTCTTTGTCCTACCTAACTTTGTCACCCCGCCAGTTGATTTTTGTCTAAATTACGGGTGAATTTTTGTTTGGTTTGTGAGCGTTTGTAGCTTAAAATCAATTCAGATTTCATTAGTGGGTATTAAAAAATCATATGTTTGACAGAGCAATTCGGATTGTGACTCAATTTTTTAGTAAGTCTAGTACAGCGAAGACAACACAATTAGAAGGAGATTCTCTCAAGTTAAAAGATTTAACAGTTAACAAGTTTTCTAATAATAACAATCTCACCAATGACGAACAATCTGTACCAACAGAAAAAGCTGTAAAAAACTATGTAGACGGAGCAATTACTGATATTAAAGCTACTTTAGTTAATAAGGCGGATACTACAGAAGTCAAGTCAGAAATTAATGCTCTGAGTACAGAATTAAAAGCCTACTTCAATCAAGAGGTTACTGATATTAAAACTACTTTAGCTAATAAGGCGGATAGTACAGAAGTCAAGTCAGAAATTAATGCTCTGAGTACGGAATTAAAAGCCTACTTCAATCAAGAGATTACTGATGTTAAAGCTATTTTAGCTAATAAGGCTGCACTTAATGGTAATTCCGAAGAGAACTTTAATGCAAAAAATCTTAATGTAGAGACGAGCATCTATTCTAAAGTCGTTGCTACCGAGACAATTAATTCTCAAACAGTAGCTAGTGTTAAAGCTGTTAGTAACGGCTTTTACCAAGTTTCATCAAGGGTATTGAAAGAGGAGATTAATGATTTGTCTAGCCAGGATGTTACAGAAATATTAAGGTCGCTTAATCCCGTTAAATTTACCTACACAGAAGATGAGTCAAAAACACCCTTTGCTGGTTTTATTGCAGAAGATACACCCGACTTATTAACTTCTAATGACAAGCAAGCTATTAAAGTTGTCGATCTTGTCGCCGTTCTTACTAAAATTATGCAAGATAACCAAAAAACATTGCATAATTTGGTAAAGCTTACCAAACAACAGCAAAGTGAAATTACCGCACTGAAAGAAATAGTACAAAATTTGGAAAGACAGAGATCAGGAATGGAAAATCCGTAAAAAATAGTCTTCTTCCGAATTTATAATTAATTTGGGATTATCTAGTAACCATCTTAATAATTGTATGTTATGCGTTAGACATCATATACATGGTTTTTGGGTAATTGTTTTACCATTTTCTCTCTGAACATTCATTAATTTGTGTAGACAATAAAATTTATATAAATGTTGAAGTCTTTTGGCATCTCTTACTTTTAGTTATGCACTTACATTTGTGGGTTTCCGCTTAGGTAATGGAGGTTTAACTATGCCTAGTGCTGCATCGTACCCTATAGCAGACGATTTCATCGTCTGCTAATTTTTCTGTGCCTAATACTCCAGCTTTATATCCAGCCCAAAACCTTAAAGCTTCTTCCTTTTCTGGTGTTAACGAATTGGTAATCTGATCAACGTATGCAACTATACCAGCCTTGTCCAGCTTTGCAATACTATCTTTAAATGGTTTCCCTAACACCCAATTACAATAAGCTGTAACTGGTTCTGGTTCTATATATTCTTGGGGAGTAAAATCGGAACTGGGTGGTTGTGTTGTGCTTTCGGTCATTAATATCCCTCTAAAACTTGCTCATTGCCAATAATTTATCACTTACGCATAATCAACATTTAATGAATCAATGCGTAAGTTTGTAGAAACTCTGAACAGTATCAATGTTCAGCTTTCAAACCCAAGCTTATTACCATGCCTGTGTGGTAACAACTTCTTTATAACGGTATTAACTCAGTATTGACTAATTGCACTCCCTGACTAATCAGCCCTAGCTTGGGATGATATTCAATACTAGATTTTGATACTTCCCAATCAGATGCCGTGTATACTGTACTCCAATCAGAATCTGATGCAGGCACAACAGTTACCAACGTTGTTGATTCTTCCTTATGATTTATTAGTGTGTGAGTAGGACGAAAAGGCGGTTTTTGTTGATGTTCTTTTAATAGTTGACGTTGTACATCTTGGGCGATCAAACACAGGTCAGACCAGATAGCTGGATGGCGAATTATAGAAGTGAAAGATTCATTGCCCTTAGCTTTTTCCTTCTTCAGTTGGTCTCTGTACCACACCCACAACTCCGGCAATAAAACATCGCTAAATTTATCAAATGGAATTAGCCAGCTAGTGCAGGGTGGTTCGGGATCGATAAACACTCGGTAAGCTGCTACTACAGGTAGGGAAAACGAAATGGGTACGGTAAAGCCAAAATAGCTGCCGTCCATTAAAGCAACAATCCCTTTGGGTTTAACACCTGCTAAATTACTCAAGCCCCTGACAGACGGATTGTCTAAATGCTTATGAACCAACTGTAATAAATTTTTCTCGATCGCCAATACATCTGTTAATAATGGCAGCAGATTAAAAATTCTTTGTTGAAAACTGGCTGATTTTAGCGCCGATTGAGAAGTTGACCCTTTGGGATGGGAAGTTTTACCTGGTTTGGTAAAGTCGTGGCGTATCCGGTCAATGTGGGTTAGTAAATCGTAGATATGTACGACAGAACAATGAGGATAGCGACCGATACCTTCTTGGTTCTGGTAGTAGGCGATGCGTAAAGGCGGTTGTAATGATTCAGTTTGGGTATCTAGATAAGTTTTAATTGGCTCAAATACTCCCAATGCGTTCAACTTGGAGCGAGTGTCTACAGGAGTCGCTGTATTGACAGCAACAGAAGTTGTGCTTACTTCTTTATCATCTAAGCCGCACAGAATTTCTACTTTGACTCTAGCCTTATCTAGGGGAACGCCTTCAATACGTGCTGACTCAATCGCTGCTAGGGTGTGACCGCCATTAAGTACTCCTCCGGTGGCGATGGAGTCCCCAAAATCTATCCAAATACCGTTTCCTTTTTTGGTTTGCTCAATTTCGATATTAGAAGCTGCAAGCTTAATGCCATTGTTGCGTTCAAAAAACCGCTCTGGTGCAGTACGGAGTGTATTGAGGATTTGTTGAAATACTTCAGTTTTCTTGTTAGCTCTCCGCAGGTTGGGCGTTAAGGGTAAGTTAGTTGGTATTTGAGCAACTGAAACAACGGCAAAGTAAGTTTTAGCACCCTTTTGGTCAAAGGTACTGTCGTAGGAGGAAACAAAATCAACTGGAATAAAGATCCTTTGCTCGCTCATTAACTTTTAATCTAGATGCGATCGGCACGTTCTATATTAATCCTGTCAGCGATATGTCACAAGCGAAACTGCCGTCCGATACCTATTTCAATCCGATACTCATCATGGATGTTCAGAATATAGCGTTTCCTAATCTAGTGAGGTACACCTCGATGGGCAAAGCATTTGCACTTTAAGCTATCGGTAATATTAAGGTTTTTATGTGCAAATGCTTCGCCCCTACCCATAAAATTGATTGCTGTACCTCATCTGACTGGGAAACGCTATAGCCACTTCTATCAATGCTCTTCCGTAAAATTTTAATGTCTGCGATCGCGCCCGTTATTCTTAAAAATTGAACTCGGAATTATTAACTATTTGCAAATTCCCCTTTAATTAATGCTTTAATTGCATCAACCGACATACCAGCATCAATCATTTCTCGCACTGTGCGAACCCGGAATTTTGGCACGGGTAATGTCCGCCTTTTCCAATCACCGTCAACAAATTCTTTGTAACTATACCCCCAGTACCAATGGTCGATATTCTCTGGATTGCGTTTTCCCTCTACCTTGGGGTAAGTTGCAGTAATTCCATTTTTTAGCTTTTTGTTTTTGGTATATGGGTATAGACGACCGGAAGCAATCTGTTTTCCTCTTGCACCTCTGCGTTTACGGAATTGGTTTTCCTCTCCCTGATTTAATGGGCTAGAACTTTTTTCCTTACTTGGTTCTAGCCCATTTAATTCCTCACCCTGATTTAATGGGCTAGAACTTTTTTCCTTACTTGGTTCTAGCCCATTTAATTCCCGCTCCAGAGTCTTCTGTACTCCCCCAACTTGGGGTAGTTCGTTTGGTGCAGTGGATAAATCTACAATATTAAGTTTTTTGGTAATACGATTTCGTGCCACTTTAAAACCTCCAATGCGTGTAAAGTGCGAATGCTGAAATATTTAGTTTTTGACAAGCTTCAACAGGATTGTTTTAGTCAAGCGAATAAACTTAACTGCTCTACTTGAGATGTGCAATGTTTGTGGGTGATCGCTGCGTCCACTTTCTTCATCCCGTCCCCTCTATTTGCAGATCGGCGATAGCGCCCTTCAACTCATCCCCCACATCAGAGGGTAATAGGTTGAGGATAACGGCTAGTAGCTTGGCTTTATATTTGAGGGGCATTAACTCAATAATCTTCTCAAAGCCTTGCCAACCAAAGGATTCCGCTACTATTTTGACTTCTGCTAGTGCATCAACCTCTGGTTCATCGAGAGCTAGTGGTAAGTACTTATCAGCCATGTATTTAATGTCAAAATCTGGCTCATCAGAATTATTACCAACGCTATATAACTTACTTAATAGCAGTCGTAATAATTTTTCTAGCTCCTTCCAACCACCGAAATCCTGAGCAATTTTGCTAACGCACCCTTGGGTAACACCAGCAACAGCACCAACAGTAGTAGTGGTAATTTTGGATGCAGACTCTGATAGCTGTTTATATGCCTGAAGGATTGCCCACTTAGTTTGGTTGGCTCCACCAGCAGCTTCAGGGCAGAGCTTAACCACATCGACTGATTCAATCGTTACCCCTGGTAATTCCAAAGCCAAAAAGCGGATGTCATAGTCAGCGACAAAGTAGAAAGTTTTCTGCTGCATTAGGTCAAGATGCGATCGCATCCTCCCAACTTCCTGAACAATCTCCTCCTGCACGTGGGCATCCACGAATGCCTGAAACTCCTCCCCATCTGGAGACTTACCCGTGAGCGTCTGATATTCCATCTGTAAGCTACCGATATTTTGGTAGGGAGTGCCGAAACTTGCTAGTGCGGAATGATTGATAAATTGGTTTGACCCTCGACCCTCCCTAAAGTGGGCAAAGTCACTAAATGCTAACCAGTCTATAAAATCAATATCTGAATGCTTTTGCCTTAACCAAGCTTGGAATAATTGAACCTGTTGATTGAGAGAGTCTGAGCGTTTTTTACCAAGTTGACCGAATCCATTAACCTGAATTATCCGCAGGTTTTGGTAACTTGGTTTTGACTTTTCAATTACCAGTAATTCATGGCGTGGGATGCCAAGACGGAGAGCTAAAATATCTGGGTCAACAGTGGCATCAAGAAATACATTAAAGTTAAATGCTTTAACAATATCGGCGTGTTTCTCGTCACGGCTGGCAACTGTTAATGTGTTCCATTGACATCTAAATGCACCCTTTTCGCCACCCCATATCCGTAGGAATTGAGGCAACCAATTTAGCAGAACTGAATCGAGGTTTTTAGTCGATTCTGTGTAAGCTTCTGCTCTTAAGGTAGAGCGAATAAGTGAGCGTGTAGCCTTTGATACGCCCTTACCTGCATTCCCTCTGAAGTCAACATTATCAGGCTCTTTCAAAAGTTTAATTAAATCAGGATGTAGCGCATAATCAATATCGTCAGCTAGAAGTGATACATCATCAGGCGCTTGTGGTAATTTCTCCCTAATTTCTGCATCACTCCAACCGTAATAAGGTTGTTTTAATTCTTTTGTTAGGAACTGCCTAAGCGATTGCCGTAGCCCTGTCAAGGCTTGATGATGTTGTGGTAACTTGGCTTCTAGTTCTGCCCAAGTTTGATCGAAGTCTGCTAATTTTACCTCTAGCTGTTTTGTTGTTTTAATGAGCCTACCAGCTTCATCCCAGATGCCCATCCATTTCGGATATTCACCCTCATCAATACTTGGCATTGAATCAGGATGTGCGCGTAGGCGATCGCTCTCGAAAGCTTGGCGACGCTCAAACCGGAAACCATAGCCCTCACCCTTGCCACTCTGACAACCCCCTGCTAGATGGCAGGTAGCGCAAACAGGTGACTCATTCGATTGTTCTATGCCACTTAGGTTTTTACTTGCGAGATTATGGAATAGAGGAGTGCGGAAACAGTTACCAGGCGTGTCTGGTTTTTCGTCTTTTTTGGGGTGAACCAGAAATGGCAGCAAGAGCGGTGTTAACCTTGTTTCATCTTTTTTAAAGCCATTATGACGAGGTGGTAAATCTTTATAATTAACTTCTACTGGTAAAGTAGTTGGATTACGATGATCTGCTGCTAAGTTAAATATTTTCTCTACACCAAAAGCGGCTGGAATAGCATCACCAGAAGCATGAGATTTACCAACTCCTGTCGATGATTTATCGAGAATATATCTGTATCCTAATTCCTTAGCTGTCTGCCAAGTATTTAAGATAGCACCATCATAAATAATATGTGGATGCCCTAGCTTTTGATAATTCTCAGGTGTAGGAAGATTAATTTTTACTTCTTGAGGTTTTGGTTTTGGTTTTGGCTTGATACGCTGTTTTCCAAAACCTTTTAAGCTGTTGTCTAGTCGATGTTTGAGATTTTTAAATAAATCGGATATTGATTCAAATGGCGTAGCGTCTGACTTATGAAATGGGCAAACTCCTGTGAAAACATTGCCGGATTTTTGTAGCGGAATACGCTCTGATATTATTTCATAAATATCAGTTTTAGCCTTGACTGATTCAATTGTTGATGATGTTAAGTGGTTGGAATTTTTTGTATCCCATTCAACAGGTATTTGATGTTTCTCAGCTAATCCTAGAACGGTATCAGTAAAGGATTTTTTCTCAAACTCTACTAGAAACCTAACAGCATTACCACTAGCTTTGCAGTGAAAACAGTAGTAACTTTGTTTCTCGGAGCTTACACAGAAATTGTCACCAGATTGATTGAAATTGTTAGGTTTATAGAAATCTTTTTTCTGCTCGTACTGCCAATAACTGTATCGCTTCTCTAATTGTTCATCGTTCAGCGATGGCTTGGATTTTTTACTAGCAGATTTCCAAATGCGATTAATGTCACGCTTCGTAAGAGGTGGGGAGCATCTATTTCCATATTCCTCAAATAATCGCTCTCCATCCCCCTCAAATGGAATACCAAGCACCTGTAAGCGATCGCAAGTGGCAATAATGTTAGCAGCTAATTTAAACCCATAGTCGTCGCGGTTGCCTTGACCCGCGCCACTGTTAATCAAGTCCTGGTCATTACGAGTGAGGAAGATTTCTAGAGGTGGAGTGCCAACGAATAAGGATTGTTGTCGCTGTTGCCGTCTGACATCTGCTCTTGCCCTTGCTGCAAGAGCTTCTCTAGCCCTTGCCAGTTCTGCTTGCTTCTCAAGATTTGCTAGACCGATTAGCAGTTCACACAGCCAATTTGGTGCGATCGCTACTTCACAGACAGATGGTGAGTTAATCCAGTGATAAGCACCAGTTTGGGGATGCCGCGACGGTGGTAAAACAGATTGACATTTGTTGTAACGCAGTTCTAGAATTTCACCGTCAGCAGTTTTGACACCTTTATGCTCGGTGATAACCGAGCGATTAAAGTCTACTAACTGTCCCCTGTATTCATCAGGTACTTGAAATAATAATTGTCTGCGTCCTGGTTTACCAGAAGTCCAGCTAACAGTTTTAGGTAAGTCGCCATTGCCTAATAAAGCTTCTAAGACAGGTTCAGCAGATGCGCCATCAACGTCAATGGCAATTAAACCATTGGAACTGTCACCAGTTCTAAGCCCGTAACCTGATATATATGCTCGGTAGGTTTTACCCTTGCTGCTAACCTTCTCCTCACCATCTAGCAGCCACGTTGTAAAATGGTTGTGGTTGATGAATGGCTCAGTCTGCCAATTCTCCCTAAATGCTGCTTTGTCATGTAATGGCGTTAAATTCCAGTGTGCAGGAATATTTTTAAGAGCATCTGCGATCTCTTGTGAATTCGGTACTCGCTGCCATAGCTTCCAGTCTTGAGGATTCATGCTGCACCCCCAGACTGGATAAATTTGATGAAATTAACACTCAAATTGCCCCAAAACCATTGCGAATCAAGCTGTAACAGCGATTCTTTTAGGCGATAATCTAAAAGGATTATATTTAATTTTTCAAAATCTTTGGGCGATACTGGAACGCGATCGCCTAATTGACGTTTGGCTTCAAACTTAAGCGTGGCGCAAATTTCAGTCGTTTGCTGCTGCGAGCTTAAGGTATGAGCCTGGGAAACCCATTTAGCAGGCTGGGTTGCTACCTTTCGTAGCTGTTTCAACTCCTGTCTCCTATTTTATTTAGGGGGAGTTGGACGCTACCATTGAAATCTCAATTGTTCAGACAAATAAGTATTTGTGCTGCTTCATAAACGTTGCTACAGGAGCAACGATAGTTTACAATTGAGACAGGAATGGTAAAAAAGCTTGGGGAAGCATTTGTAGCGCCCAATTCCTGGTTTGTAATGAACCATTGCGTCGTATCACGACACTAGGGGTTCACAGATATTCTAGACTTTTTGAGTCTGATAAGCGACTATGTAAGCTTTCATAAAATTAATTAACTGATTCTCTTTTATTACAAAAGCAGTACCTTTTCTGTTGAGAGCCAGAAAACGTTCTCCGCTAAGTGTCGCATATAAATGCTCTTCATGCTCATCAATCGTAGTTTCTCCCGATATTACTAAAACTTTGGCTAAAGGTTTACGCACCTCCCGTGAAGCCATCCCAAACTGCTGCCTGTTTTTAATTAGCGAAGCTTGGTATTCACTCAGTTCGACCAGAGGATCGGGATGCCACTTCTTTATCCCCTTGCCTTTCCGCCTCACGAATAAAGTCTCCTTTGTTTCTTTGTAGACTATCTCAGATTTTCCCATCGAGCGCATAGAAATGAGTAGGTGAGCTTCAGGAAATCGGATATAAAAATCTAGCGGTTCGTGTCCGGCTACTTCCAAACAGGGAAATATTTGTATCCCTTGTCCTTCAAACTCCTCTAGTAGTGGGCGCATTACCTTGATAATTCGTGCAAGTTTGGTGACTCGAACCAAAGGTTTGTAAACCAATCCCATTACTACCCATGCTATGGAAACAAACACGCCCGTTGCGAACATAGCAATCCAAAATGTAGCAGAGCCACGAAATAAACAGTCTTTTTCCCACTCTAGTTCCTTCAAGGCATCCCAGTTGTGAGGAGGTAATGTAATATCCTTTTGCTCTGTAGTTTGCATTTGCAATTCCCCCTATTACTGCCCCATTCGCCCTGCTTTTAGCTACGTAAAAGAAGCGTATTTACGCACTACTTAGCTATTATTTTAGTGTTTAGCTAGACAACGAGATTCTTTCTAAATTGGGTGATGCCTGTGAAAGGAAAGTAAGCTAGTCGTTTAGTGGATAAAAGGTGGTTTGCCTGTACCAAAAGGCATAGAAATGTTAAAAATTATTAGTTTTTCATTTTTAAAAAATTTTAATTAATCCCAATATAAATCTGTTCAGGTGTGAGCGTTCTATTGTTGTTGGATCATGTGGTGTGATCGCTCTGTTGTTTATCCTTTTCCTTAACGGCTTTTTGCAACAAATAAACAACCAAACTACTGAGAGATCGTGCTTCATCCTCAGCCCATTGCTCAAGTTTAGTTTTTAACTCAGGTGTGATGTAAGCACTAATCTGCTCAAGTTTTCGTTTGCCACCCACGTCTTTTTGCATTTTTGATACAGAAAGCATTCTACCTCTGTCTAATGCGCTAAACTACTAGCTATAGCCTTACATGGTAGGCTACCGTAGCAAGCAAA